>JACZJL010000115.1 GCA_014860585.1 Bacteroidales bacterium
CACCAACCTTGCCGGTGATGAAAACCCGGGCAACAACTGCAAGACCAAAGCTGTTGTAAATGCTGAGCCAAGCCTTTGCGTAGATAACCTCTACACTTCAGGTTGCTCATTTGGCGACGGTTTGACAAGCTGGGATCTGGAAAACATCACAGTAGCCAACATTCCATGTGCAGGTACTCCTCCATGGTATCAGAACTACATGGATCAGATCCACAACCTGGAAGCTGGCAATACCTATGTACTCACCGTAACTGCCGGTTATGCCGATACCTACTTTGATGTATGGATTGACTTTGACGGCAACCTTGAGTTGAACAATGCCAACGAACTGGTATTGAATGATGGTATTTGCGCAGTAGCCGGTACAGTTTACACATTCAACATCACCATTCCTGCTGATGCTCCCGGTGGAACTTACGTAATGCGTGCAAGGACCAACTGGACTGCAGCAGTGGTAGGTGCTTGTGATACATACAGCTATGGTAACTGTGTTGACTTCAAAGCCAATATTGGCGGTGGTCAGCCAACGGATTGGTTGTCAGCTATGCCACTCAGCGGATCACTCGGAGCAGGACAATCACAGATTGTTACTGTAACCTTCAACTCCACTGGTCTTGAAGTACCAAGCATTCACAATGGTTCACTAATTTTTGCAAGCAATGCAGCCGGAAGCCCGCACACTGTTCCTGCAACCCTCGTTGTAGGTGGCGAAGGTCCAATTATTGTGCTCAATCCGACTTCATTGACAGAAAATCATCCCACACCTCCGCAGCAGACAACTCAGGTTGTTAATGTAAGCAATCCTGGTACTGAAGCGTTGACGTTTGATATTGCTATTCAACGTTCATCCACAGCCGGACCCGACGTAGTTGTTGATCCTGAATATGTTGCTGCTAAATTAGCAGAACGCAGGGCAGCCGACGGCATTGTTCTGGGTGCTGCTAATGGTGTTCCGGGAGGCGTTTCACCCAACATGACCGATGATGAAATCATCAGGTATGACGATGGAACCAATGCTGATGCTATTGGTCTGACCGCTGGCGGTACCTTCCATGTTTCAGCTTACTGGCCTGCTTCCACTATGGGACAGTATGCAGGGATGAAACTGGATGCAGTTGAGATCTTTGTATATGATGCCCCAACTTCGATGACGTTGAATATCTACGGAGCAGGCACGCCTACCACACCTGGAGCACTCTTACATTCACAGCCAATAGCTGCAGTAGCACAAACATGGGTAATGACCACCCTGACAACTCCGGTTGATATTACCGGTGCTGACATCTGGATTGGTTATGAAGTGACACATACAGCCGGTACTTTCTGTGCAGGTGTTGACCCGGGTCCTGCAGTTGCAGGCTTTGGCGATATGATCTCACTTGCCGGTGGCACCTATGAGTCGATGTCAATCTCTTATGGTTTGAACTACAACTGGAACATTGCCGGATACCTGGTAGCTGGCGGACCTCAACTTACAAACGACGTAGGAGTTCAAACCATCATTTCACCAAACTCAGGTGTTGCCCTTGGTACTGAGTCAGTAGTGATCAAAGTGAAGAACTTTGGAACTGCTGCTCAATCCAACATTCCATGGTCAGTAACCTGGACAGGTGCTGGAAGCGGTTCGCTGAGCGGAACCATCCCAGGCCCGCTTGCTGGTGGCGCTGACATTGATGTAACAGCCGGAACTGCTAATTTAGCTGCTTTTGGTACTTACAACTTCGAAGCCTGCACCAACCTTGCCGGTGATGAAAATGCTGCCAACAACTGCAAGACCAAAGCTGTTGTTAATGCTGAACCAAGCCTTTGCGTTGATAACCTCTACACCTCAGGGTGTTCATTCGGCGACGGTTTAACAAGCTGGGATCTTGAGAACATCACGGTAGCCAACATTCCATGTGCAGGAACACCTCCATGGTATCAGGACTATACCAATATGCTTCATATCCTTGAAGCTGGTAACACTTATGTGCTCACGGTAACTGCCGGTTATGCCGATACTTACTTTGATGTATGGATCGACTTTGACGGAAACCTCGAGTTGAACAATGCCAACGAACTGGTGCTGAATGATGGATTATGTGCCATTGCCGGTACAGTGTACACATTTAATCTTACCATCCCGGCCGATGCACCAAACGGTGAATTTGTAATGCGTGCAAGAACCAACTGGATTGATCCTGTAACTGGCGCTTGTGATACCTATTCCTATGGTAACTGCGTAGATTTCAAAGCTGAAGTTGGCGGTGGAACACCTGGTGGATGGTTAACTGCAGATCCTATGATGGGAACCGTTCCTGCCGGCGGATCAATGAATGTTAACGTTCATTTCAATTCAACAGGAGTTAATCCCGGAACATACAATGGGGCTCTGATCTTCACAAGCAATGCTCCAACAAGTCCGACTAACCTGCCTGTGACATTTATTGTTGGTCAACCGACTGGCGGACTTACAGTTAATCCAACGGCGATTAACGCATCGCACTATGCTGCTCCACAAGTAACACAGCATATTTTGAATGCTACCAATACCGGAACTACTCCAATTGCATGGAATCTTGTAATTGACAGAGATGGTTCAATCGGCTTCAAGTATGCTACTGAATATGTAAAAGGGTTACCTCCTGTAAGTCATCCCTCAGCATTTGAAAGAGCTCCGGGAACAGCATATGGAAATGAAACCATTCATTCAGACGCTGATTATGATTTACAATTCGAATTTGCATGCGGTGATGCTTCCGGTGAAGCCGGTGTTGAAACCGACGGTAACTACATCTACACCACCAAGTGGAATGGCGCTGGATTCTTCAAGTATGAATTGGACGGTACATTCCTAGGCGCATTCCAGGTAGGATCAGTAAGCGCTATCCGCGACCTGGCCTACGACGGTATGTATTTTTATGGCGGTGCTGCTGCAACTACCGTTTACAAGATGGACTTCAACACCAACACACTGATTGGCCAGTTTACTGCTCCTGTTGCTGTTCGCGCTATCGGTTACGATGAAGGCGCTGATGGCTTCTGGGCAAATAACTGGTCAACTACATTGACTTTGTTTGACGATGCAGGCGCTGTCCTGAATACTATCGCAACCAATGGCGACGAAAGTTTCTATGGTCTGGCATACGATCCGCAAGGACCATTCCTCTGGGGTTATAGCCAGCGTGTGGGTACCAGCCAGAACATTCTGTACAAGTACAACATTGCAACTGGTGCAAAAATTGAAGAGTTTGACGTATTCCCGCTGCTGAGTATTCCTATTACTGGTGATATTGCCGGTGGTCTTGCTTTCCATCCTGATCTTGTTACCGGATACTACTCCATCGTGGGTATTGTTCAGAACAAGTGCATCTGGGGACTTGAAATGGGTATGACTCCTGCTCCTGTAGAATGGCTTACTGCATCACCAATGTCTGGTACAACTGGCGCAGGTCAGACTTCACAGATCACTGTATCATTGAATTCAGAAGGTCTGGAAGCCGGAGTAACTTACACTGGTGCTGTTATTTTTAACACCAACAGTCCGGTTACCCCAACTGTTACAGTTCCGGTATCACTCTATGTATCTGGTGTTGGTGTTGGAGAACCCATCACTGATGAGAGTATGCTTATGTACCCGAATCCTGCAAGCGATGTGTTGAACATCGAAGCAACAGGCATCAAGCATGTAATGATCCTCAACAACCTCGGTCAGGTGGTTTACGACAGGCCTGCTGATAACGACAATGTTCAGATTAACACCTCGAACTTCGGAACGGGTGTTTACGTTGTCCGCATCAAGACTGCCGATAAATCATACACCGAAAAGTTGATCATCCAATAATCCTTCATTGGAATAACATAAGAAAAGGGAGCCTTCGGGTTCCCTTTTTTGTTTTACTGTCCTGCTTTTGCGTATTTTTGCCCCTCAAAATTCATTGATGTTATCGGTTAATAACATATCCGTTCACTTTACCGGCGAATACATTTTCGACGGGGTTTCTTTCCTGATCAACGATCGGGACAGGATTGGCCTTGTGGGTAAAAATGGCGCTGGAAAAACCACCCTACTCAATGTGATTGCCGGTGAAATGGAACCCGAAAAAGGAGCCGTGGCCTCTCCTTCCGGCCAAAGTATCGGCTATCTGAAACAGGAGATGAACCCCAGCAGCAGGCGAACCGTGATGGAAGAAGCCAGGCAGGCCTTCAGCGAAACCATTCACCTTGATCAGAAAATCAGGCAAATGACCGATGAAATTTCGCATCGCACCGACTATCATTCACAGGATTACCTGAACCTTGTTACCCGGCTCAACGATGCCAACGACCGCTACAACATGCTTGGCGGTCATAAAATGGATGAAAATACCGAGAAGGTACTCATGGGACTTGGATTTGAGCGAAAGGATTTCATGCGTCCGCTAAACGAATTCAGCAGCGGTTGGCAGATGCGTGTTGAGCTGGCTAAGATTCTTCTCAGGATGCCCGACATCCTGCTCCTTGATGAGCCGACCAACCATCTCGACATCGAATCCATTCAATGGCTTGAAGACTTTTTGATCAGCTATCCCGGCGCCGTAGTGCTGGTTTCGCACGACCGCGCCTTTCTCGACAATGTGACCAACCGCACTGTAGAGATTACCCTGGGAAAAATTTATGACTATAAGGTTTCCTATTCCCAGTATGAGCAACTGCAGGCTGAACGCCGCGAACGGGAGATGGCCAGCTTTAACAATCAGCAACAACAAATTGCCCAGATCGAGCGGTTTATCGAACGCTTTCGTTATAAAAATACCAAATCCCGCCAGGTACAATCACGGGTGAAAATGCTCGACAAAATGGATAAGATAGAGGTGGAAGATGTTGATAAATCCTCCATTCGCTTCAGGTTTCCGCCGGCGCCGCATTCCGGAAAAGTTACCGTCAGGGGTGAAGATCTTTCCAAAAGTTACGGCGATCACCTGGTATTGAAGAATCTTAACTTTTCGATTCCCAAAGGCGAAAAAATTGCTTTTGTCGGAAGAAATGGCGAGGGGAAAACCACGCTATCCAAAGTTATCGTCGGCGAATTACCCTACACCGGTACCCTCGAATTGGGGCATCTTGTGAAAATCGGTTATTACGCCCAGAACCAGCATGAGATGCTCGACATGGATAAAACCGTTTTTGAAACCATCGACGAAGTGGCTACCGGTGAAATGCGAACCAGGACAAAAGGATTGCTGGGTAGTTTTCTTTTCCGCGGTGATGATCTGGATAAAAAGGTGAAAGTGCTCTCCGGTGGAGAAAAGTCAAGATTGTCTTTAGCCCGCATGCTGCTTACTCCGGTCAATCTGCTGGTGCTCGACGAGCCGACAAACCATCTCGACATGCGCTCAAAGGACATTCTGAAAAGCGCCCTGCTCCAATACGACGGAACCCTGATCATCGTTTCGCACGACCGCGATTTTCTTTCCGGCCTGACTGGAAAAGTCATCGAATTCCGCAATAAAGGAATTAAAGAATACATCGGTGATGTGCACGACTTTCTCGATTCGCGCAAACTTGAACACCTGAATGAACTGGAGAAGAAATCTGGAAAACAGGGAACCAATATCACGGAGGAAACGCCTTCACAAAATAAACTGGATTTTGAACGCCGCAAGCAGTTTGAACGTGAATTGCGCAGGATTCAAAACCGTATTGAAAAGTCAGAAAATACCATTGAACAATTAGAAAAAGAAATCTCCATGCTTGATGGGCTGCTTGCCAATCCTGACCCAACCCACCCGCTGATTAAATCCGGAGAGGTGTATCATCGTTATGAGGCGGTTAAAAATGATCTCCAAACGGAAATGAAAACCTGGGAGAACCTCATTCATGAGTTGGAAAAGATGCAGAGCAATGGAAATTAGCGTTTCACCGCAACCCTTTTAAAAATCAGTCAGTGTGCAGCTAGGTCCAGCCAATAATTTTATTTTTGCCAGACATGTAATCTGTTTCACAATGAGAAGAGCTATTCAAATTACCATTCTGGCATTTATCTTCGCCATAAATCCCTCAATTTCACAAACCTTACCTGGAAAATTGTTGCTTGTTGGAGGGGGCTCCGAAAATCCCGGCAAATGGAGTGATGTACCCTATGGTTGGGCTGTTGAAAAGTCGGAGAATAAGCGGGTCGCCATCATCACTTATGATACCAACCCTTCGCAGTGGCTCCCCGATTATTTTATCAGTCTTGGCGCAGTGGCCGCAAAAAATTTCTCTATCACCAGCACATCCATGGCCAATCAGCAGCAGACCTATGACAGTCTGGTAACCTACGATGTGATCTTCTTCAAAGGAGGCGATCAAAAGCAGTATTACAATGTGTATAAAAACACCCTAACGCACAATGCAGTAGAGTTTGTTTTTAACCAGGGCGGGGTAATCTGTGGAACTTCAGCAGGAGAAATGGTGCTGTCAAGGGTGCTGTTTACGGCGCAAAACGGAACTGTTTATCCCGATGAAGCCATTGCCAACCCTAATAACCAGTACATGACGCTGGCCGATGATTTTCTGAATTTGATGCCCGGATATATTTTCGATTCCCATTTTGTCGAACGTGCGCGGTTTGGAAGGTTAATCGGCTTTCTGGGCCATTGGAAGCTAAACAAAAATGCGGATATTGTAGGGATTGGCGTGGACGATAAAACTGCTTTATGTATTGATGACGATTTAATGGGTTATGTCTTTGGAACTGGTGCTGTAAATATTTTCAAAGCTGCTACCGATAATGAATTTAGACTGGGAGGAACCAGACTCCTTGCTACCAGTCTCGAAGTAACCCAGGTGCTCAATGAGCGTGCAATCAACCTGAATACTTTTTTAGTGTCAGGTTACAATGATTTCATTCCCACAAAATATGAAAGTGAAGATTTCGGTGGATATGTGTTGATGTCTGGAAGTGATTATGTGAACAAAAACCAGCAATTCATTGCTCGTTTTACCGCAGCGGTTTCATCCGATTCAATCCTGATCGTAACCGGCGATAATACCACTCTGGCGCAGCAATTTAAAACAAAGTTCGAACAAAGCAACGCCGCCGCCGAGGTGATGCAGGCCATCCCTGCTAACTACAACAGCGCTTATTTTCTTGGAAAAGTTGACCGGATCAGCAAAGTCTTATTTGTAAACAATACCTATGCGACGTTAATGGAGTTCCTCCAAAACAGTACGGTAGGAAATCTGTTGCTCGAGAAACTGCTAAGCGGGGAAAGGACTACCGGTTTTGTGGGTGGCGATAGTCGTTACGCAGGCGGCAGTGTACTTGTAAATTACGACCAGCAATATGCTTCCTATGACGGACTGCTTGAGTTTGACCCTGGAATCGGATTATTAAAAAGCATGATCATCATGCCAAAAACTTTTGAAAACACCGACATTGAAGAAAATGCTGCTGCCGGAGTCCCATTCGGGATGATTCTCGACAGCCTGAAATACGGGATTTGGCTACACGACAACGCCTTCGCTGAATACAAAGTCAATGATCAGAATGAAACTACCATCACTTCCTTTGGCAGCTATCCTATGATGCTAATAGAGTCAGAAGGAACACACGGAGCGTTTTCCGATCAGTCGGCGGTTAACTCTGGAAGGCCAAGACATGTTGCAGGATTTGAGCTGTTTAATGTGACTTTGATGGACGAAAGTATGATAAAAATACTCGGCAGCCACACCAGTATCAGCAAACCTGCTGAAGCTGCCATACTCTCAATTTATCCAAATCCTGCCAATGACATGATCAGTATTTTCGTAGATAATGATCAGGATTATCTGCTGAAAATTCTCTCAGTTGATGGCAGAATGGTGTTCCAGCAAATGATCAGCGGGTCGGTTAATTTGCATGTTAGCGATCTGCCAAATGGTATTTACATTATTACAGCCACCGCAAGGGAAACCGGATGGCAATATCACCAGAAGTTGATCATTCGGAGATAAGAACTTCAGAACAACTGACCTCTGTGGAATTTAAAATGATACCATAGCTCATGGGGAGTAATTTTTTATGACCTTGCCAACTTCAAGTAAAAATATATAGTCCAACCCATACTGGGTTGTTTTTGGCGTTGGTGAACCCTCATAGCTACAAAAGCCCAACCCATTCTGGGTTGGCAAAAAAACTCCGTAGGAGATTGACTATTGTAGCATAACGATGATAAAGTGATTAAATGACAACCCAGTATGGGTTGGACTATATTCCAAACTACCTTTACCATTCGAATTTAGTTAAATTCCAGTTCGTTTGGTCTCAGGAAAGTTAATTTGTAAACCGCCTCTAAAGTTTTGACAATCTGTATCAAATGGGATTTGATGTCAGAATTTAACGGATACCTTCAAAAAGGTATAAGTTAAAAATCCGGGAATCAAAGATTAAAAGGTTCAATGCCAGTTCTACTTTAACACATTTGATTTTTCTGCATTTTTACCCCGCCCTTCCCATAGGGATCCCTCCGGGAAAAGGGAGAATGCAAAAAATCAATTCAAACTCCCTTAAGGGTTGGAGCAATTTTGAATTGATTTTTCATTCATGGTTTTGATCTGTTAAAGTAGAACTAGTTACTTAATTTTTAGGGGTCAGTTGGTCTGAACTTATAGGGATAAACTAAATCTGAGAAACCCAGTTTCAGTTAATTATTCGTGTAAAGAACTGTTTGTCCGTTGTTCAGATACGACACCCAGTTCACGTTGCACCACAATCCTCTGATCGAAACAAGCTAAGGAGAAATTGCTATTTTTGCTACAATCTAAATCTTCCGGAATTTCGGAGTGACGGGGATATTCACAACAATTTTTGTAGCACAATAAAAACTCAAGCTGCTGAAAGCTCTACTTCGCAATGGATACTGAAGATGTAAGACTGATGGAGATGTTCGAGAGCAACCGTGAGGACGCTTTCAGGGAGCTTTTTGTCCGGTATTACAAGCCCATGGTGCTGGCTGCCAGGATTTATTCAAACAATAATCCTGAGGCAGAAGACATGGTCCAGCAGTTTTTCGTGAAGTTCTGGGAGGAAAAGCTGTACAGGAAAATCAATACCTCTTTCAAACATTACCTGCGGATTTCGGTGCGCAACACCTGTTTTAACCATCTCAATCGTTTAATGATCCGTCAGCAACATGAACCTGATTCTGATCTGGAGTCTGAGGTTGAACAGGCAATAGATTTTATACTTCGGAAAGAGGAGCTCGAAATTTTTGAAAAGGCGTATGATGAATTGCCACCCCAAAGCCGCAAGGTTTTCGAGCTGGTTTATTTTTCCGATCGGTCGTACAATGAAGCAGCCCAAATGCTTGACCTTTCGATAAACACAGTTAAATCACACCTTAAAACTGCTGTCCGAATCCTTAAAAACAGTACTTTGCTGAACAATTATTACTGCGACAGAAAAAAATCCTGAGTTAGACCCACCCTTTTTCATAAAAAATTTGTCCTATAAACGATATGAAAGAAATTAAAGAATCCTTTTCTTTTCCGGACGAGATTTTGCATTTGCTTACGCATAAAGCGCTGGGCAAGCTTGATGCCTCTGGTCTTGATAAACTGAATGGCTGGATACGTGAAAATCCAGATGCAGAGCCTGAATGCAACGTCTTTATGGTCAAGGTTAAAAAAATACATTGGACTTATTATTCAAATGAAATTGCTGATCCAAACGTGGTGATAGAAGAATATCTGCCCATGAAATCAGACAAGCGTCCCTTCATTCACGTGGTTTACCCTTACCTTGCCATGGCAGCTACCCTGCTCATTCTCATCGGTTTTATATGGTATTTTGTATATCATCGGGACAGAAAGAGTGCTGAAACTGCCCATAACGAAACCCCGGCTCTTGAACGGCAAAACAAGGCAATACTCGTGCTCTCTGATGGCAAAAGTCTGGAACTTGACAATTCGGGTTGTGATGAGTTGACTGCTGAAAGTGGTGTGAGAATTACCAATCAGCCGGGAGAATTATTACGTTATGAGCAGGAGCAGGCAGTAGATGATGAAAGTCGCATGAATCGCCTGATTGTACCCTCCGGGGCCCGTTACCAGTTGCAACTGGCCGATGGTACCAAAGTGTGGATGAATTCTCATTCTGAACTTGAGTACCCGGTTTCATTTACTGGTGACAAACGGAAAGTCAGGTTATCAGGAGAGGCCTATTTTGAAGTAATGGCAAACCCTTCTGCCCCTTTCATTATTGAGGCCAATGGTTACGAGATCTTTGTATTTGGCACTCAACTGAACATATCTGCCTATTCCGGCGACAGTTTTATTCAAACAACCCTGGTGAGTGGCGCACTCGAGGTGAACAGCCGCGAAGGTGATGCTTACAAGCTGACTCCCGGTCAAATGGCTATGATAGTTCATGACGACCAGAAGGTTTTAATAAACAATGTTGACACAAGATTATTCACTTCATGGCGTGACGGTATTCTGTATTTCAATAAAATTTCATTGAAAGAACTGGCTGTTAAACTGGAGCGCTGGTATGATGTGGAAATACTTTTCGACAGTGACCAAACCGCCGGCCTGCTGTTTAGCGGAGCAATGGAAAATTCCCGTGATATCCAGTTTCTTTTAAGGCTGATCGGGGAGGCGGCCAATGTTGAATTTGAAATAGAGGGAAAACAGATTTATGTGAAATAAAAACCGGGAAATGCTGCAACATCTCCCGGTAGGCTAACAATCAAGGTACTGAATGTGCAAAAACAGAACATCAAATGATCATAAACCTTAATACAAAAGTATGAATAAAAATTTACGGGACTGTACCCCACAAGTGGGGTCAACATTCAAACTTATTGCAATTGGTATGAAACTATTTTTATTACTCACTTTTGCTGGTGTAATTCAGGCCTCTGCATCGGTGCTTTCGCAAAACAACCTGATCAGTATGAAGTTGCAGAACGCAACAGTTTATGAAGCTGTCAACGAAATTGCACACCAAATGGATTTGCTTTTCATTTTCCAGGAATCCGACGATCTGGACAGCAAAAAGATCAATGTCGACTTACAGATGGCCAGTTTTGAAGACGCTATGAAGGAAGTGCTGAAAAGCAGCAACCTCAGTTATGATCTCATCGAGAATTACATTGTGGTTAGACCGGTTAAAGTGAAACCGGAAGCACTAACAGCCGTTGCCAGTTTCCAGCAGAGCGAAAGACGCACCATCACGGGTACTGTTACCTCAGCGGAAGATGGAGCTACTATTCCTGGAGTATCGATAGTTGTGAAAGGTACCAACATTGGCACTACCACCGATATTGATGGAAAATATCAGCTTTTGGTTCCGGTTGAAAGTACCCATCTGGTATTTTCATTTGTAGGCATGGTTACTCAGGAAGTCGCCATCAACAACAGGGCTGAGATCAATATTGTAATGGAATTGGCCTCGCTTGACCTTGGTGAACTGGTCGTAGTAGGTTATGGAACTGAATCCCGTCGCCTGGTATCAGGTTCGCTGGGAGTAGTGAGCGATACCGAAATCCGTGATGTACCTATGCGAACCATCGACGGAGTACTGCAGGGGCGCTCGCCAGGTGTGTTTATCAGTCAGAATTCAGGAACCCCGGGAGGCGCAAATTCTGTAAGAATCAGGGGTAACAGTTCTATCACTGCCGGCAATGAACCATTATATGTTATTGATGGTATCCCGATGACAACAGGAAATTATGGTCAGATTGGTTTTTCAGGGCAGGAGATCAATGCACTTTCAGATATCAATCCCAACGATATCGAATCCATCACGGTGTTGAAAGATGCATCTGCTGCAGCCATTTATGGCGCAAGAGCAACCAACGGTGTAATTTTAATTACTACCAAACGGGGAAGTCAGCAACGCACCAACATCAATTTCAACGGATCCTGGGGTTTTCAGAAAGTTGACAAAGTACTGAAGATGCTTAATGCTGATCAATGGCTTGACTATATGGAACTGGAGCCCGATCCTGAAAACCCGGTCGATGTCAACTACCTTGACGAAGTATTCCGCGTTACTCCAATGAGTAGTTATGAGTTGTCAGCTGACGGGGGTGATGAGAGAACCAGATTCTTCATATCAGGAAATTACTTTGACCAGACAGGGATACTGCTTGGGACTGATTTTAAGAGAATAAATGGTAGAATGAACCTTGATCATCAGCTCAATACAAACATTAAAGTTGGCGCCAGTTTGGGAACCAGCTATTCGCTGAACAACAGGGTGGAGGGCGATCGTTCGCTCCATGGTGTATTGCCCAACTCTATTTCCAGGCCTCCCGTCTATCCGATCTATAATCCCGATGGAACTTACAACCAGGATGGCTTTTTCTCCAATCCTATTGCCATCGGGAACGAAGCCATCAATGAAGCATATTCTTTCAGAACCCTCGGAAATATTTATGGAGACTTACGCTTTAAGGAACACTTTACTTTCAGCACAAAATGGGGTTTTGACTACCTGAGTTTGCGAGAGCACAGCTACGATCCTGTTACAACAAGACAGGGCGCTACTACCAACGGTCTGGGTATCGAGGCACAGACCAATGTTCTGAACATCGTTTCGAATAACCTCCTCAGATACAACAATACATTTAACAGTTTACACAATGTGGAAGCTCTCGCCGGATACTCATTTGAAATGTTTCAACGGCGCAGCCAGTATGCCGAAGGAATTGACTTCCCGGGAGACCAGTTTCAATATCTTCTTGATGCAGGAACCATCCGACGGGCCGATGCATCAGCAACCGACCGGGGCATCAATTCTTTCTTCGGGCAGTTGAAATACAACTTCGACTATAAATACATTGTCTCGTTTAGTGGACGATATGATGGATCTTCAAAATTCGGAACCAATAACCGCTACGGCTTTTTCCCTGCAGCCTCTCTGGCATGGCGTTTAGGCGAAGAAGATTTTTTCAAAGCCCTCAACCTGCCCGTAAATGAATTCAGGCTGAGAGCCAGCTACGGTTTAACCGGAAACGATGGAATACCCGATTTTGCTTATATGGACCTTTACAGAGGTCGGTCTAACTACCTTTCAAGTGCAGGTATAGCTCCGGCAGCCCTTCCTAACCCCGACCTGAAATGGGAAACCACCAGGCAGATCAATATCGGCGCAGATATTGAATTGTTTAAGGATAGGGTTGCGCTGACATTGGATTACTATCACAACAAAACCAGTGATCTCCTGTTTAACAGACCCATTTCGATGACGTCAGGCTTCTACTCAGTTACTACAAACATCGGAGAACTCGAAAACAGGGGAATTGAATTTTCACTGAACACTGTCAATGTCACGAACAATGATATTGAATGGAGTACGAAATTCAACATCAGTCGTAACAGAAACAAAGTGCTTTCCCTTTACAAGAATCAGAATCTTCTCGATCTTGACAGATACAGCCCCAATGCAGTTATTGTAGGGGAGCCCATGAGTGTCTTTTATGGCTTCCGAAGCCTGGGCGTTGATCCTACTACCGGTGACCTGGTATTTGATGATATAGATGGCAACGGCGTGATCAATTCCGACGACCGCGTTGTGATCGGTGACCCAAACCCGAATTTTATCGGTGGTTTTACAAGCAATCTCGCTTACAAATCTTTTGATTTAAGCTTCTTCATTCAGTTTAGTTATGGAAATGATGTTTTCAATGCCACCCGAATATTTACCGAAGCCATGACTTATGCTGATGAAAATCAAAGTATTGAAATTCTAAAACGCTGGAAGCAACCTGGTGATATCACCGATATTCCCAGAGCAGATGGCGATAATTCGAACGAAAACAACAGGATATCCACCCGCTTTGTTGAAGATGGCTCTTTTGCCCGCTTTAAGAATATTACACTTTCATATGTGTTTGACCGTAGTCTTACCGAACGTATTGGTGTAAGGAATGCCCGCATTTTTGTTGGTGCTACAAATCTGTTCACATGGACCAATTATTCGGGAATGGATCCCGAGGTAAATTACCGTGGCGACAGCAATCTTCTAAGAGCAACGGATTTCTTTACCTATCCCCAGGCAAAAACATATACAATCGGAATTAACTTAGGCCTTTAAAAACAAGAAAGATGAAAAAACTATTCTATTTTTCAGTATTGATGACCCTGTTCCTTGGAGCTTGCGAAGTTCTGGATGTTGAGCCCTATCATTCCATACCGGCTGATGAAGCCATCACAAATGCCCAACAGGCCGAAAGTGCTATTTTGGGGTGTTATGATGCGTTGCAAAGTGACGGATACTATGGATTAAACTATATGATTTTTGGCGATTTACCTGCTGATAACCTGACACATGTTGGGGTGACCGTAACATGGGTTCAATTTGATAACAATGCCATACTGGCCGATAACGGTCTGGTTGAAAGCACATGGGCTGCCATTTACCGGGTGCTCAACCGGGTAAATAATGCCATTTACCATATCCAGTTGATTGATGGTGATAAAATGACTGAGGATTCCAAAAATGTGGCTTTAGCCGAACTCAGGTTTTTACGGGCACTTGCCCACTACGACCTGATGCGGCTGTTTGGTCCTGTTCCTTTGCGCGATCAGGCTGTCGGCAACAATGAAGAAAGCTATAACCCGGCAAGAAACAGTGTTGAAGAAGTCCTGCTGAGTGTAAAAAGTGATCTCGATTTTGCCATCAACCTCCTTTCTCCAGCCATAACCAAAGGCAGAGCATCTAAACCCGCTGCACAAGCTTTGAAAGCACGCATAGCTTTGCATCAGTATTATATTTCCGGTAATGCTGCTTTCCTGACAACAGCTATTGACATGGCCACCCAGGTCATTGATCATCCGTCTCTGCAACTTGTACCTGATTATGCCACCCTTTTTAATATTGAATTTGAGAACAACAGCGAATCCATTTTTCAGGTGACTTATAACGATCAGGACAGGAACCTTACTGCCAGGTATTTTGCTCATACATCAAATGAAGGGAGATATGAGTTTGCACCTACCACATTTTACATGAACTCATTTGAAACCAATGACGTGCGCAAGGACGCCTCCGTGAAAATGGCCGGATCTGCACCCTATGCAGTTAAATTTAATGATGTTGCTTCGGGTACTGACCCTGTTTACGTGTTGCGCCTTGCTGAAATCTATCTGATCAGAGCCGAAGCGAAAATCCTTCAGCAGGGTAATATTGACGATATTCTGAACGACGTCAACATTATACGTCAGAGAGCAAATCTGCAACCTGTAAACATGACGAGTTATGCCAGCCTGAAACTGGAAGTAGAATCACAAAGGCAAAAAGAGTTTGCATTCGAAGGTTACCGTTGGTTCGACCTGGTAAGAACCAACCGTGCCATTGAAGTGATTGACAAAATCACCAACACCAATCAATACCTTTTCCCGATCCCGCAAGCCGAAATCATTGCTAACAACAACCCTGGCATGTATCAGAATGATGGTTATTAATATCTTAACATTTATTGAATATGAAATCAAAAAAAAATAATCTGTTCATTGTTGCCTGCCTGACATTTTTCCTGTTCTTTTTGCAAGCTTGTAAAGAAGATGAAATGTCGGTTCCCCTGGCAAGTACACAAGCCGACTTTGTATACGAAGTCAACGAGTTGGTGATCAGTGAAGATACTGTGCATTTTCAGGTTCAATTAACTAATAAGTCGCTGAATGCTAATGCTTATCACTGGGATTTTGGCAACGGGCTATTTTCATCAGAGGAAAATCCGGTTGTTACCTATACAACCTCGGGGAAATATAGCATAGTGCTTACTGTTACAGCCGAAAATGCAGACCTTTATTACAATAACTTGTCAAAAAGTGTTTCACTTGCGCTTGGGAAACAGGTGCTGCTTTTCGAAGATTTCGGTTCCGCCGGCGCTCATCTTGAGGATGATTCATGGGCGCCCGAAGGTTGGCAGGCCGTTGACAGTGATGGCGATGGTTATAATTGGTATGCTAGCTTCAGAATCTCAGAAGGTGATAGCATTTTCTCTGTACGCAGCCAATCATGGGATGGCGACCCGTTGACTCCGGACAACTGGTTGATTACACCAGAAATTAACCTGTCGGGATTTGCCGAGGATGCAAGTGCAACGTTTAGGTTTACAGTCGGTATTACAGCCAATACCCCGCAATACAGGAAAGAGCATTATGGTGTATTCATCGCAGTAGGAAGCAGTAATATTTCTGCATTTGAACTACTGCTGGAGGAAACATTTACTGAAGAAACGCCCCGAATGACGCCGCTTGAACGGGAAATTGACATTTCAGCCTACGCAGGCAATATTGTTTTCCTCGCAATCAGGCACTTTAATGTTACCGATATGGATCGGATGTTTGTGGAGGAAGTGGAACTTTTTGTCATTGAATAATTTAAACAATTTCAACTTATTTAATATCATTACTAATCAAAAACATTTTACTATGAAAAAGTTATTTTTACTTTCAGTCATCCTGGCTTTGTTTGTTGGAAACAATTACAGCCAGGCACAGCCAAAGGGAATCAATGCCGAGTACCTTCTTTCATGGGATGTATGCCCAACTGCCAACACAGTCCAATACCGGGCTGAGCATTACAGCGTTTGGATTTCGACAACAGGAAACACCCCGGGAGATTTTACTACCATGTTGTTCGAAGAAACCCTTTCGACTGAACACACCAACTGGGTGTATGAAAACAGGCAGGTAAATATTGATGATTATGCCGGCAGTAATGTCTATGTAGCCTTCAGGCATCACGACATTACCGATATGGACCGTATTGTCATTGATAATGTCAAATTGTATAGAGTCAATGACGGTGACGAAGATGAAGTGATTTATCTGTTTGAAGATTTCCAGGGAGGCATTGGCAATCCGCAGGGTGAGGATTGGCTGCCCGAAGGCTGGATTGCTGTTGATGCCGATGGAGATAGCTTCAACTGGTATTTCGGCGAAAGAGAAGGAGAAGGCGCCATGAGAAGCCAATCATGGGATGGCGATCCGTTGACACCGGATAACTACCTGATCACATCTTCGGTTTTTCTGGGAACAGTTGGAATAAACCAATTCCGGGAAACAGTGATCAACGTATTCCCGAATCCGGCAACTTCAACTATTTCAATCCAAAGCGATGTTCCCATCCACCAGATTGAATTAGTAAATATGCTCGGTGCAATTGTTTTGAGCGAAAAAACTGACGCTTCCAATTTGAAGGTTGATGTTAGCCAGCAAGATCTTGGCATGTATTTTTTGCGGCTGCACACCGGCAATGGTGTTGAAACCAGAAAAATCAATATCAGCAGATAAAAAGGCTACTGCTGCGGTTTTATGATAATGATATGAACAATTCATATTGTGGAATCGCATCATAGACTTTATTCCACGCAAAGAGCGCAAAGATTTCGCAAAGCACGCTGATTTCAAGTGATGTGAAGCAAATAATTTGCGTTCTTTTCGTTACATGTTTTCGGGTTTTGCGTGGACCATTTCCTTAATTGTAACTCAGCCTCAGCATTTAACGAAAATAATACTTATGCAAAGACTTATCAGTGCGATAATTATACTGGCAATCCTTTTTAATGCCTGCAATCATGCGGAAACCACCGATGAGCCTAAAGGCAAACTTTTTATCATTGGTGGAGGTAAGCGTCCATCTGCAATGATTCAGCGCATGATCCGTGAAGCAGGGTTGGACAGGGGAGGCTTTATTGTCATCCTGCCTATGGCCAGCAGCGAACCCGATACTTCCGTATTTTATGCCACAAAGCAGTTTAAGGAGCAGGGAATCAATAATATTGCCGGCTTCTGTTTTTCAAAGGAGGCAATGGCAACTCCCGGTCAAATCGACTCACTGGAAAAAGCAGCGTTGATCTATATTACAGGCGGAGACCAGAATACTTTTATGGATATTGTTGCCGGTACTACAATTGAACAAGCAATTAAAACCTGCTTCTGCAATGGCGGTATGATAGCCGGAACCAGCGCCGGAGCTGCCGTGATGAGCGAAAAAATGATCACTGGAAACGAACTCAAACAAACCGATTACCGCGATACATTCCGCACAATTGAGGCGGATAACATAGAACTTGGAACCGGGCTTCGGCTGATCACCTCGGCTATCATTGACCAGCACTTTGTTTGGCGCAGTCGTCATAACCGCCTTATTACCGCCGTTATCGAACATCCTGAGCTTAAAGGAATCGGGATTGACGAAGCCACAGCAATACTGGTTATCGGTAATACCGCAGAGGTGGTGGGCGAATCACAGGTGTTGATTTACGAAAACTCTGACCGTGTAAGCATTACGGATGAAAACGGAAAATTCGGCGCGCCACAGTTAACTTTGAGGGTGTTACTTCCCGGAGATACATTCAGGCTGCAATAATGGTGTTATACTGTACTTTAAGAAACTTTGCGCTTTAGGCATTTTCAGTTAAAGCGCAAGTGGTATAATATGCTGCAAGTAAGTTTTTTCCGTGGGATTTATAAAATTACCCTTATCAACCCCTTTTTTTATTAAAAAATTCGGGCAGTATCATTCAATTTGTTTATTTTGCAGGCCATTACGAATCATTTACCCTTTTCCTGAAATCATGCTTGTAAAAACATATGGTAGTGCCATACAGGGTGTTAATGCAATCACTATTACGGTTGAAGTGAACATTGACCAGGGGGTGAATTTTTTCCTTGTGGGCTTGCCCGACAGCGCCGTAAAAGAGAGCCAGCAGCGGATTGAATCGGCATTACGATACAATGATTACAGGCTCCCCGGTAAGAAAATCGTGATCAACATGGCACCTGCCGACATCAGGAAAGAAGGTTCTGCTTACGACCTAACCATGGCCATTGGAATCCTTGCTGCATCTGAACAAATCAAAGCTAACCAGGTGGGAGATTACATCATTATGGGCGAACTTTCGCTGGATGGCGGACTGCAACCCATCAAAGGGGCACTGCCCATAGCTATCGAAGCAAGAAAAAGGGGTTTCAAAGGTTTTATCCTGCCTGCACAAAATGCCCGAGAAGCTGCAATAGTAAGCGATTTGCAAGTCTATGGAATCGAAAATATCAGGGAAGCCATTGATTTTTTTGACGGCACCGCTGAATTAGCACCAACCATTGTAAACACACGCGATGAATTTTATGCCGGGTTGAATGATTATGAATTCGACTTTTCGGATGTCAAAGGCCAGGAAAACATAAAACGGGCACTTGAAATTGCTGCAGCCGGAGGGCATAATGTAATTTTAATCGGCCCGCCTGGATCAGGTAAAACAATGCTTGCCAAGCGGTTGCCTTCGATATTGCCACCGCTGAACCTTCATGAGGCGTTAGAAACAACCAAAATACACTCGGTTGCCGGTAAAATGGGAAGAAACTCCTCTTTGATCTCAGTTCGTCCTTTCAGGGCGCCTCACCACACTATCAGCGACGTAGCCCTGGTTGGTGGGGGCGGAAACCCGCAACCAGGAGAAATTTCTCTTGCCCACAACGGTGTCCTTTTCCTCGATGAACTTCCTGAATTTAAACGCACTGTCCTCGAAGTGCTCCGTCAACCCATTGAAGACAGGGTGGTGACCATCTCGAGAGCACGGTTTACGGTGGACTATCCCGCCAGTTTTATGCTTGTTGCTGCCATGAATCCCTGCCCTTGCGGTTATTATAATCATCCGGATCATGATTGTGTGTGTGGTCCGGGTGTTGTTCAGAAATATCTGAACAAAATCTCAGGCCCATTGTTAGACCGCATTGACATTCACGTTGAGGTGGTGCCGGTTCCTTTCAGGGAGCTTGCCGATGCCCGGGCGACTGAACCCAGTGAAAAAGTAAGAGAGCGGGTTACAGCTGCCAGGCAAATTCAGGAAAAAAGGTATGCAGATAAAAGTGGAATTCATTGCAATGCTCAGATCAGCAGTAAAATGCTGAGAGAAATCTGTAAAATTGACCAGGTGGGACAAGTGTTGCTTAAAACAGCGATGGAAAAGCTAAATTTGTCCGCCCGCGCCTACGACCGGATTTTGAAGGTTTCGCGAACCATTGCCGACCTGGAAAATTCAGCAGAAATCAGACCTGAACACTTGGCCGAAGCCATTCAGTACCGCAGCCTCGACCGTGAAAACTGGGGAAGTTAATTTCAAAAATTTTAATAACTGATCATGAAACATTTATTGATTCTTATTTCAACACTTTTAATTACAACCATTGGTTTTCCACAGGACGTTACACCTGAAATTTTCCGTGCTCACGTTGCCGATCTCGCCAAACATCCTGTCATTACAAAGACATTTTCGATGATAGATGAGCAAAACAATTTTCATCTTTACATCGATGTATCCGGATACAACGAGTATGATGCTGAGAGACCTATTGAATTTGAAGGTCATAAAGTTTTTCTCTGGCAGGAAGGTTCCATTGCGTTTTATGATGTTGAACAAACCATCAGGTTGGTTACCATCATGAAACCAGGTTCAGACATCGTTGTTTATGAGTTTATTTCACAGGTGGATTTGAAACGGTTCCTTATCCAATCGCGATTTGTATTTCGGAATGAAAAATGGGAACTGGCTGATTTGAAACGAACCAGGATCAAGATGACAAAGAATGAACGCAAGTTCTTGTATTAGTGGGTTAAGCATCCGGCAAAGTCAAACTACCGAAAATCTAATTAAAGTCTGCTGACCAACAATATTAACCATGCTTTTGTGTTCTGAAATTTGCAAATGAGAAAAGTTTACTTCGTTTCATCCAAAGAAAAGCCTAACAATGGAAAAACAAAAGATCATCCGCCTGATTGACATCAAGAAGTACTACAAGGTGGGTACGCAGGTAGTTAAAGCATTGCAAACCATCACACTGGACATTTATAAAAATGAATATGTAGCCCTGATGGGTGCGTCCGGATCAGGTAAATCAACACTGATGAACATTCTTGGATGCCTTGATACAGCCACTGACGGCCAATATTTTCTTAATGGAAAAGATGTCAGCAAGATGGACGACAATAGCCTGGCTGAAATCAGAAATAAAGAGATTGGTTTTGTTTTCCAGACGTTCAACCTGTTGCCGCGTCAGTCGGCGCTCGAAAATGTGATGTTACCGCTGGTATATGCCGGTTTCAATAAGGCAAAACGACTTGAAAGAGCAAATGCCGTTCTCGACAGCGTCCAATTGTCAGACCGCGTAGCGCACAAGCCCAATGAACTTTCCGGCGGTCAACGTCAAAGGGTGGCTGTTGCGAGGGCCCTGGTCAACGAGCCTTCGATTATCCTTGCCGATGAGCCAACCGGCAATTTAGATTCTAAAACATCCATCGAAATCATGGGACTGTTTGAGCAGATTCACAAGTTGGGAAATACAGTAATTGTAGTTACTCATGAGGAAGACATTGCCAGACATGCCCATCGGATCATCAAACTTAAAGATGGTGAAGTGGAGAATGACTATTTGAATCAAAACATCAGAACGATGGCCGATTACAAGATAAAAGCCGAAAGCGAATAATTGTATGACTTTTAACACAAGGAACCCTTTAAAATGAGTAATGAATTTAAAATTTACACAAAAACCGGGGACAAAGGAGAAACCTCGCTGATTGGTGGAACCCGCGTACCCAAGTTTCATGAGCGCATTGAGGCCTATGGCACATTGGACGAATTAAACTCATTTATCGGGTTAATTCGCGATCAAAACATTGACCAGGATACAAGGAACGTTCTTATCGAAATCCAGGATCGTCTTTTTACTGCTGAGTCGTTACTTGCTGTTGATCCTGAACATCCGCCATTACGTAAAATGCCCGAACTGAATGAGAATGATATTGTCCTCCTCGAGAAAGAGATTGATCGGATGAATGAGGAATTACCTCCCATCTCCAACTTTGTCCTCCCCGGCGGACACACGGTGGTTTCATACTGCCACATAGCCCGCACGGTCTGCCGGCGTGCTGAAAGAATTACCATTAAGCTCAGAGAAAACTACCAGGTAAATGATTTGGTGATAAAATATTTGAACCGACTCTCAGATTACTTGTTTGTATTGTCCAGAAAAATGACCAAAGATTTCAATGCTGCTGAAATCCCATGGAGAGCAAGATTTTGAGCGATTAAATTTTTCTTGTTGACTAATGCTGTAAAAAATTACTTTTGTTCAATTTTTAAAAATAGAATATCGAACTATGTATTGGACGTTAGAATTGGCTTCAAAACTTGAAGACGCTCCCTGGCCTGCTACTAAGGATGAGCTGATTGATTTCGCAATGAGATCAGGGTCGCCTCCGGAAGTGATCGAGAACCTTAATGAAATTGAGGATGAAGGCGAGGTTTACGAGCGTATAGAAGACATTTGGCCCGATTATCCGACTAAGGACGATTTCTTCTTTCACGAGGATGAATATTAACCCTCTGACGTGAAAAATGTAAAGTTCACCTTACCGTAATGTCGGTTTTGACTAAACTGAGGATGGTCTGCAAAATCAATCCCACGAGGATGTTCGATGATGAGCAGGCCATCTTTGTTTAACCATTTTTTTTCAAAAATCAGATCCGGCAGGTGCTTAATTTCGTTCATTTCGTAAGGCGCATCTGAAAATATCAGGTCATATGGTTCAGTAGGTGACTTGCCCAACAATTTGAAAACATCCGCCCTAAAAGCCCTTATAGATGTCAAATCAAGCTGCATGGCTGTTTTCTTAATAAACTCAACACATTTGAAATTTAGGTCAATAGCCGTTACCAATGCCGCTTGGCGAGAGGCAAACTCAAAGGAAATGTTTCCGGTGCCTGCAAACAGATCCAGTACCCTGAGATTTTCAAAGTCAATCAGATTATTCAAAATGTTGAAAAGGCTCTCTTTGGCAAGGTCTGTTGTTGGCCTGACGGGTAAATTGACTGGAGGGCTGATGCGCCTTCCTTTATGGTGTCCGCCTATAATTCGCACCTGTAATGATTTAAAAGGTTAAAATAAAAATGCTCCGGAATTTCATCAAAAACATAGCTTAACCTGAAGTCCTGGGTTTGATTTCCAAAACTGACATGCCTCACATACTTGTTGGCAATGTCATAAATCTGGGATAATTTCAGAATTTCGCCCAGGAAAACCAATTTTATTGTTTCAGGGTTCAATGCCAATTGCTCGAGTATGTAAATCAGGAAATAGATGAAATCCTCTTTTGCCTGGTACCTGAACGAGTTGTAAAAGACCAGTTGATTGCCGCTGACCACCACAATATCAAACCAGGTTTTGCGCACATAAACAAAAACACCATTTCCGTCATCCCGGTTTTTATTCATGGTCAACAGGGTTTCAATCAGTACACTACCATGATGATGAATAACTGCGGAAGGGAAGTATTTTTTGAGTGAATTGCGGATAATATCGGGAATTAACCATACATTCCTGGCTTCAAGTATTGTCAGATGGTCGTCCAAAGAAACATCTCCCAATTCGATCTGATGGTTCATCCTGAGATAATCAGCATGATTTCCGGCATCAAAAAAAGGTTGTGGAACCAGGGTTGATTTATGGGTTTCCCAAAGAATTTTAATGCTTTCATAAGGCAGTCCGAGTAAATCAACAGTTGGAATCAGGTCATTGATTGCTGTATTCAGTTGGCCATTGCTGACCATATGCTGAAAGTGATAGGATTGAATCCCAATGTATTTTTTCTGAAGGGGGTCAAGCACGCAAAAAGAAAATCCATCCAGCGATAACTGGATGGATAATCCGTAATATTGTGAAGCTTCTTTTTCGAAAGCTTTATCAAAAGCGCTATTTGATAGAGTTACCCGGTAAGGCATTGGTTAAAAATGTGGCTACTCCCAGTTTCCATCGGTAGTGGGTTCTTCAAGCGAGCCGACGATAAGATCTTTCACAAATGGATTTTTAACCATCGTTTCATCAAGCCCTGAAAGGTAGTATTCCTTTTTGGCAATAGCCATAAAAACAGGAACCATTACACCGCCTCTGTTGATCTGACGGGCATCCAGTTCGAACTTTTTTCCACCGGAAAAAGGGATATATGCAAATTCATCAACCTTGAAGTTTGGTCTTTTGCCAAAAAGCGAATCACGAACGGACTTAAAACCAATGGTATCGTTAATGGTTTTTACTAAAAGTGTATCAGTTGGGTCATAAACGATGCTAACAACCGGGATTTGACCTTCCTTTAAAAACTGTACCATCAGATCAATGTCAGGAACAAAGGTGTCATTGAGTGCTTTGTAAGCTTGTTGTACAGCACGAATGTCTTTGAGGTTTTGAACCACAATTGCAGTGCGGTGGTCTTTTTCTTTGTTAAATCTTACAGGGGTCTGAATTGTTTCCCATACATGGTAAGCCAAAAAGGCAATCACAACTAATAGAACTACTTGAATGATTCTTGTCTTCATAAATACCTGTTTTTTGATAGCTGCAAATGTATTAATTTTTTGTTGGTTAGATGCTATTTTTCTAATTTTCTGGCAACCTTGATCTGTTCAAAACCCTCTATGATGTCTCCAACTTTGATATCGTTGAAGTTCTCAACACTTGCTCCACATTCGTAGCCACTGCTGACTTCTTTCACATCATCTTTGAATCGTTTGAGAGAGGAGAGTTTTCCTGTGTAAATCACTATACCGTCGCGGATAAGGCGTATTTGGGTATTCCTGGTGATTGTACCGTCAAGTACCATGCAACCTGCAATGGAGCCAACTTTGGCAATCTTGAACACTTCGCGAATTTCAACGTTGCTGGTGATTTTTTCTTCGATATCCGGTGAAAGCATACCTTCGATGGCAGCTTTGATTTCTTCGATTGCGGTGTAAATGATTGAATAGAGCCTGATGTCAATTTGCTCACGCTCTGCAAGTCGCCTTGCACTTACCGATGGCCGCACCTGGAAGGCAATAATTATGGCATTTGATGCAGAAGCGAGCATGACATCGGTTTCGGTTACAGGTCCTACTGACTTATGAATTACATTCACCTGAACTTCCTGGTTACCGAGTTTAAGCAGTGAGTCGCTTAATGCTTCAACTGAACCATCAACATCTCCTTTCACAATAATATTCAACTCTTTAAAATCTCCGATGGCAATTCTGCGCCCAATTTCATCGAGGGTGATGTGTTTTTGGGTCCGCAAACCTTGCTCTCTTTGGAGTTGCATTCGTTTGGTGGCGATGCTTTTGGCTTCCCGCTCATCACTCAGTACCCTGAAAATATCACCCGCCTGAGGTGCTCCGTTTATCCCAAGCATCAGCAGCGGCGCTGAAGGATTGGCCTGTGTGATCTTCTGGTTGCGTTCGTTGTACATTGCCCGCACTTTACCGGAATGTGATCCGGCAAGCACGATGTCACCAATTTTGAGTGTACCGTTTTGCACAAGCAATTTGGCAACATATCCCCTGCCTTTGTCGAGCGATGATTCGATAACCGTTCCGTAAGCGCGTCGGTTAGGGTTGGCTTTCAAGTCCAACATCTCGGCTTCGAGTAATACTTTTTCAAGCAGTGAATCAATATTTAGCCCGGTAGTGGCTGAGATTTCCTGGCTTTGGTATTTACCCCCCCAATCTTCGACGAGGATATTCATCTGCGAAAGTTGCTCTTTGATTTTTTCAGGTTTGGCCGTGGGTTTATCAATTTTGTTAATGGCGAAAACAATGGGGACACCTGCTGCAAGGGCGTGATTGATGGCTTCTTTGGTCTGAGGCATCACATTATCGTCAGCAGCAATTACAATGATGGCAATATCGGTAACTTTTGCACCTCTTGCACGCATGGCAGTAAATGCCTCATGGCCTGGTGTGTCGAGGAATGTGATTCTTTTTCCACCTTCTAAAATTACTTCATAGGCGCCAATATGCTGTGTTATTCCACCGGCTTCACCCGCGATGACATTTGTCCGTCGGATATAGTCAAGTAGCTTTGTCTTACCATGGTCAACGTGTCCCATCACGGTGACGATGGGCGCTCTTGGAGTAAGGTCTTCAGGTTTGTCTTCCTCGCGGTCACTTTCATCAATTGCACTTTCAACGCTGGCAAATTCAACCTGAAAGCCAAATTCTTCAGCAACGATAGATATCGTTTCAGCATCAAGACGTTGATTGATGGAGACAACGAGGCCAAGTTGCATACACAGGGAGATAATTTCGGTTACCGGAACATCCATCATGGTGGCCATCTCATTGGCAGTAACAAACTCAGCAACTTTGATGGTTTTAAGCCCGTCTTCCAGTTCCTGCAACTCACGCTCTTTCTGCTTGTGCACCAAATCCCGTTTTTGCCGGCGATGCTTCGAAGTCTTTGACTTTCCAGCACCGGTTAGCCTGGCCATGGTCTCTTTAATTTGCTTTTGAATATCTTCCTGAGTAAGTTCTGGCCGGTCATCTTTCTTGAAACGCTTGTGGCGTTGCAGTTTTAATTTAGCCTTTACTTTTTCATCGGTTGGTTTTGGTGCTGCGGCAACACCATCGGAAGGCTTAGTATCCTCGTTTTTAATCCGTTTCCTTTTTTTCTTTTTAGGCTTAACTTTACTGTCGGAGGAAGATGCTACAGGTTTTTGTTTATCCCCTCTTCCATCATCTGGAAGCTCAATTTTACCTAATATATTTAAACCTTGTAAACGATCAACCTTAGGCTTGTAAACATCTTCATCCTTATGCCTGTCTTCTGCTTTGATAAGCCTGGGTTTTTCCTTTTCCCTGGTATCCGCTTTTTCGATTTTTGCAGGCTCTTTCCCGGTCTTTTCATGGAGGGATTTCTTTTCCTGCTCCGAAGGTTTTTGGGGCTCTGGCTTGCGTTTCATCTCGCGCTCTTTACGCTTTTCTTCGGCAGATTTTTTTGGGGGTTTGGTCCGCTCGTTGATTGAATCGAGATCAATTTTACCAACGATTTTCAGTTGACCTGCTTCTTTCTCTTTTTTGGGCGATGGTGGAGTTTCTGTTTCTTCCGTGCCAATATCTTTAAGTGGTGGAGATTCGATTTCTACTTCAGCAGATTTATCAATAGAGATGTCATCGGAGATTTGCACTGAGGGAATCTCCACCGAAACGTCCTGTGAAGGCGATTCTTCCGCAGGTTCCTTTATCTCTGTCTCGGGGTGCTTTTTGTGGGTGTCTCTAACCGATTCTTTTTCTATCACCTCCTCAGCAATTGGTTCTCCCTTGATTTTAACAATTCTTTCAGGAAGAACATCAGTTTCAATTTGGCTTTCGGTAACCAGTTCTTCGATAACTTCGTCAAAATCCTTGGTTTCCTTGCGCTTAACTGAGGGAGGTTCAATTGATTTTTTAAAATCTTCATCAATTTCCACAGCGACACCCCTTATGATGATATCATCTTCTTCATCTTCATAATCAGGCTCTGACATTACTTTTTTCCTGTCGTCAATCGATAGAATTTCACGTTTGATAGAAGTAAGGCCTTTTTTGCGTGATTCTTCTTTCACACTCTTTTCGCCCATGTATTCGCGGGTAAGGAGATCGTACATTTCCCCGGTGAGTTTGGTATTGGGGTTATGGTCGATTTCGTATCCTTTTTTATGCAAAAATTCTACGATAGTATTCTGACCAACGTTAAACTCACGGGCAGCCTTGTTCAGCCTTATTGTGCCGCTTTCTTTCATGTTATTCCTATTCCTGTGGAAATTAAATATTGCGCTAAAAATACTTTTTTTATTCAAATTCAGCTTTTAAAATCTTTATAACATCAATGATAGTCTCCTCTTCCAGATCTGTTCTTTTAACGAGTTCTTCAAGACCAATTGTAAGCACGCTCTTTGCGGTATCGCAACCTATGGTCTTTAATTCGTCAATGATCCATTGTTCGATCTCGTCTGTGAATTCATCCAGATCCACATCATCTTCAAGTTCACCTCCTGTGTCGCGGTAAACATCAATTTCATATCCTGTGAGCTTTCCGGCCAATTTGATGTTGAAGCCGCCTTTCCCGATTGCAAGCGATACCTGGTCGGGTTTCATGTAAACCTCTGCCCTTTTATTTTTCTCATCAAGGGTTATTGATGTAATTTTTGCCGGACTCAACGCGCGTTGAATGTAGAGAGAAGTGTTTGGTGAATAGTTGATTACGTCAATGTTTTCGTTCTTCAACTCACGCACAATTCCATGAATCCTCGATCCCTTCATTCCGACGCAGGCGCCTACAGGGTCAATACGGTCATCATATGATTCTACGGAAATCTTGGCTCGTTCTCCGGGAACACGTACAATATTTTTGATGGTAATCAATCCGTCAAAAACTTCTGGGACTTCCTGTTCAAACAACCGTTCCAGAAAGATAGGTGCTACCCGTGAAAGAATGATTTGGGGTAAATTATTTCGCATATCTACTTTTAGTACGACTGCCCTGATAGTATCTCCCTTACGGTAATGGTCTGAAGGGATTTGTTCCGATTTTGGCAAAATCAGTTCGATGCTTTCATCATCAAGCACAAGGGTCTCTTTTTTCCATACCTGGTAAACCTCGCCGGTGATAATGTCGCCTATGCGGTCTTTATATTTTTTGTAGACGCTGTCCTTTTCATATTCCTGTACTTTTGCCACCAGGTTTTGCCGGATGGCGAGGATTTCGCGACGCCCGAAATCAGCCATTCTGATCTCTTCAGAAACCTCTTCACCCACTTCAAAGTCGGGTTCTATTTTAATGGCTTCAGAGTAGGCGATCTGTAAATTCTCATCCTCAATTTCATCATCTTCCACAATCTCGCGAAGGCGATAAATTTCAAGGTCTCCTTTGTCGATGTTTACAATAATATCAATATTTTCGGCTGTGCCGTATTTCTTTTCGAGCATCGAACGAAACACATCTTCGATGATGCGCATCATTGTTTCACGGTCAATATTTTTGAAATCCTTAAATTCCGAAAAGGTTTCGACCAAATTAATGTTATCCATTTTCCAGCTTTGTTATTAATCTATTTTTCAACTATTTGAACGACAGGACAATTTTGGCCTGTTCAATCTCTGCAAAAGCGATTAGAACCGTTTCAGCAGGGGTGTCTTTTTTCTTTTTATCGGGAATAAGTTCTAAAGTTATGCCCGTTTCATCTGCCTTCAGTAGTTTTCCTTTGATTTTTTGCTCATCAGTTTTTGTGATGACCAGCTGCCTGCCGATGTTTTTTGTGTATTGACGTTTTAAAATCAAAGGCCTGTCTGCACCGTAGGAAGTCACTCTCAGTTCAAAATCTTCCTGATCCCGATCGAGCGCTGCTTCAACAGCTTTGCTTAAATGACTGCAGTCGTCAATAACTACGGAGGTGTCACTGTCAATCACAATGGTGATCACATTTCCTGTTTTAACAACCACATCTACGATGTACTTGTCGGTACCCTGCATATGCCTTTCTGCTATTCCGGTAACTTGTCCTTTAGTAATCATTCCGTTTTAGTAATAAAATAGGGGACGCCAGTCCCCTCAATTCCTTTCTGGTGCGCTGCATGTCGCAATGCATCTTAATTTCCGGCTGCAAAAGTACTATTTTTTAGTTAAATATAAACTCAATCCAAATTTTAAATGTGGTCATTTGACAATTTAGCCATGGTTAACTGCTGTTTCAATGTCTAATGAAATGGAGTTTTATAAAGAAAATCAACCGTGCTGCGTAAAAATACCCATATTGAAAATAGATGTAAATACTCTCAAAAATGGGGTATTTACAAGGATTCTGCGGTTTTACAGATTTCAATAATTTTGCAGAACATTTGATAAAATGGGTGTTTGATTTTCGTAAAGTGTCATTTTCAAAGATAGCACTCATTTACATGCCAAAGATAAAGGATACAAAAATGAAGAATCGGATCGTTGTTTTGGTCATCATGGCCGTTATTATGGGGTTTGGAGCAAAAGCCCAATTAACCATCACCGCTGAATTCAGGCCCAGAGCTGAGATTTTCAGCGGTTATGGCCGGTTAAATGCAGATTCACTGGTGGCATCTTACCTGATCAGTCAGCGAACAAGACTGGGAGTTTATTACCAGAAAGACTGGATAAAAACGGGTCTCAGTCTACAGGACGTTCGGATATGGGGGGATGATGATTTATACACTTCAACAGGAATGTTTGGCAGCGAAGCAACTGTTGATCTGAATGAAGCCTGGGTTCAATTGTCTTTTCTGGATCATTCTTCTGTGAAAATAGGGCGCCAGCTATTTAATTATGATGATTACAGGTTACTTTCGACAAGGAACTGGAACCAGAGGGGAATCAGCTATGACGCGCTGCTGTATCAATTCAGGAAAAACAAATGGGATGTTGACCTTGCTGTGTCTTACCACTCGGAAGTCAATAATATCTATTTCAATTATTTTCCGTCGGGCAAAATGAAAACCCTGAATTTCCTCAGGGTTCAGCGTGAATTTAATCCTTATTTGACAGGTTCTGCAAGTGTGATAGGCTCGGGTTTTACTAAAAACAATGAAAGCGAAACAATTTATATGAAAGTGTCGTACGGTACCTGGCTGCAGTACAGGAAAGAAGACCTGACCACCTGGGCAACTTTCTACTACCAAAATGGAAAAAGCAAGGATGGGAGGAATGCCAATGCCTGGAATTTTAATATTAAAGCAGATTATACAATGGGTAGTTTTGCCCTTGGAGCGGGTGCTACCATCATTTCAGGTGAAAAGCCTGATGATGATAAAGATAACCAGTTTGATCTGCTTTATGGCGTCAGACATGCTGTGTATGGTTATATGGATTATTTTAATAACTTGCCAAAAGCCACGGCAAATGGTGGATTGAATAATATTTTTCTTACAACAAGATACGCTCTTAGCCCTAAAGCAACTCTTAGCCTTGATTACCATTATTTCGCGCTTAATCAACAGGTAGAGGATCTTGATATGTACCTTGGGTCAGAATTTGACCTGGGTTTTGCAATCCGGTTCAGCCCTGAAGTCAACTTGACGGGAGGTTACTCGGTAATGTTACCAGGTTCTACAATGGAAATAATCCAGGGATATGGCGCAGGCAACAGCACTTTTTCATCGTGGACTTATCTGATGTTGACAGTGAAACCTACTTTGTTTAAGGAATTGTGATAAATTGTCAATTTTGCTTGAATATCAAAGTATCAGATTTTAACATGAATTATTTTCCATAATTTTCATCGCTGGTATACCAATTAAAACTCAATTTTCAATTGCCCGTTCATCTTAAACGAAAGCCTGTGAAATGGAGTGACGCCAAATGTTGAAATCGCCTTTCGGTGTTCCGTTGTCGGGTAGCCTTTATTTTGTTTCCAAAGATAGTGTGGAAATTCACGGTCAATTTCTCTCATAAACTCATCCCGGTGGGTCTTGGCTAAAATGGAAGCAGCTGCAATCGACATAAACTTTCCGTCTCCACCCACGATGCATTGATGGGGAATTTGGTGGTACGCATTAAAGCGATTGCCATCAATGAGGATTAACCCTGGCTTAATTTTAAGTTGATCCAGCGCTCTGTGCATGGCCAGGAAGGATGCGTTCAGGATGTTGATCCGGTCAATTTCTTCATTATTCACAGCATCTACAGCCCAGGCGAGGGCTTCTTTTTCGATGATCAGCCGGAGGGCGTCACGATGTTTTTCTGAAAGTTTTTTGGAATCGGTCAGCAATTCATTTTTAAAATCCGGGGGTAGAATAACTGCAGCGGCAAACACAGGCCCTGCCAGACAACCCCGCCCAGCCTCATCACAGCCGGCTTCAATTAAACGTTCAGTGAACGACATTCTCAGCATATTTACATCAAGTTTATGAATTTTCCTGCGAAGATGGCGATTAAAATGAGTGCAATGATGATTTCAGGCAGAACAAGTTTTTTTGTATGTGAAAGGTAGGCTGTTAAAAAGGAAGAAAGAGGAATTAGTGCCAGCATCAGGTGAAACTTCAGATCACTGCCGGCAAATATTGCAGTTACTAATGCAAACAAGAAAAAGAAAACCAGCACCCTGAATTTCCTTCTAATTTCGATGGCATTCGAAGTGATTCTTCTTAAAACTTCGCTAAAGCCGGTAATAAATAGCATAGCAAACAACGACCAGATAATAATAACATAAATATCCATTTTGAACAGAAGCGGCTTGATGTCGGTAAAATGCAATGAAAACCTGCTGAATGCCATTGTGAACTGGTCAGTCCAAAAAAAGTAAACACCGGCGAATAGCATTGGTATGGTCGCCCCAATTGTGGAAATCAGAAAGTTGCGAAAGGTTAGATTTTGATAAATCAGGAAGGAAAACCAGATAAACACCACGAACCATATCACCGGGAAATAGAGAAGTGATGCCAGTCCCACCATCATTCCGGCATCGAAAGCCCGGCTTTTAGGGGATTGATCTCCATAAAAATTAAAAATGATATTGAGCATGATAATCATGATCAGGTTTACAATCATCATTGCATTGGGTTGAAGCAACACTACTCCGCTACTCATCATTAAGATATAGAGCGCCGCTGGAAGCAACTGATTGAGTGGTGTCAGGCGGTTATTTTCAAGTACCTGGTTTAAAAAGTAGGCTTGTATCAGCAGCAGAAGGGCCATCAAGATCGCTGAGAATAATGGGAACCCTGTTGCAAGTTCATTAAGAACTTCCAACCTGAAACCCGGCGGACTTTCAGAAAACATACCGTGGTCAAGAATTCCATCAATTCTCAATAACACGGCAAAAACCAACAAGGCAACGTATTGCCCAAAGTACCTTGTCCTGAATAGATTGATAATCATTTACATTACTTTTCTTATTTAAAGCATACTATTTAAATGCATCTACAAACTGACTGACAACATTTTATTCGTACTGCTATAAAAATTTTACTACTTGCTTCTCCCTTTTTTTGCTTGCTAATACTTCAATAGATCCAATCCCAAATCCCTTCTGTAATATTTTCCGTCGAAATCAACGCGCGCTGCATTTTTATAGGATTTTTCCAGTGCTTCATTTATTCCAAAAGCCAGGGAAGTTACCGCGATCACCCGTCCTCCGTTTGTGACAATTTTGTCTTCCTGAACCCTGGTGCCGGCATGAAAAAGAATGCTTCCCTCAACCTCTTCCAGTCCTTTGATTACCTTGCCTTTTTCATAGTTGCCGGGATATCCGCCCGAAACAAGGAACACGGTGGCTGCCGTCTGAGGATCAATTTCAAGTTTCTGCTGATCCAGATTCTGATCTTTTATTGATGCAAATAATGCTAATAGATCGGTTTTGATACGCGGTATCACCGCTTCCGACTCAGGATCACCCATCCGGCAGTTGTATTCGATTACTTTTGGATTACCATCTACGTTTATTAGCCCGAAGAAGATAAATCCTTTGTAGTCAATATTTTCATCGATCAATCCTTTCATCGTTGGCCTGATGATTTGTTCTTCTACTTTTGTCATAAACAATTTGTTGGCAAATGGAACCGGCGAAACAGCTCCCATCCCGCCGGTATTCAGACCGGAATCACCCTCCCCAATGCGCTTGTAATCCTTGGCTTCGGGGAGAAGTATGTAATTTTTCCCATCGGTCAGTATAAATACCGAAAGTTCGATGCCTGAGAGAAACTCTTCAATGACAACTTTTCTTGAAGCTTCTCCAAATTCTTTGTCTTTGAGCATCGAAATCAGTGTTTGTTTAGCTTCTTCAAGATGCCGGGAGATGATCACCCCTTTTCCGGCGGCGAGCCCATCCGCTTTTAGCACATAAGGAGGGTTTAATGCTTCAAGAAAACGAAGCCCATTGTTGAGATTTTCGATGGTAAAAGTTTTATAAGCGGCTGTTGGGATATTGTGGCGCTGCATGAATGATTTTGCGAAATCCTTGCTGCCTTCAAGTGTGGCTCCTTCTTTTGAAGGACCAATCACAGCGATGTGCCTGAGGTTTTCATGATCCCTGAAATAGTCGTAAATTCCTTTTACCAGCGGCGCTTCAGGGCCAACTACAATCATTGACACCCCATGGTCGAGGACAAATTTTTCAACGGCTGGAAAATTTTCCGGATCAAGGTTAACATTATCACCGTGCAGAAAAGTGCCGGCATTTCCGGGAGCAATAAAAAGTTTATTCAGTAAGGGGCTTTGTGAAATCTTCCAGGCAAGTGCATGTTCACGTCCACCTGAACCAAGCAGAAGTACATTCATATTTTTTTTTGCTGCAAATTAACAAAATAATCCCGAAGGTGTATTTTTGCCGACCTTAATCAGATATACATTGAAAAATCTATTTTTCATCATCCTACTTTTTACCTGCACGCCTTATTACCTGTTTTCCGATACCATTCCGCTTCATCATTACAGCGGAACTTCGTTTTATATTTTCAGATTTGGACGGGGAGAGCCCCCTGACATGAGCAACTACTTTGTTCGCGAATTGGCCAATATCAATTATGTTAATCCTTACCGAACCAGCTACAGCATTGAGTATGGGCTCGAAGTAGAGATCAATGCATTGGATGGCAACAGGCTGGAAGTAAAAAGCAGTTTTCTGACCAAAAAACTATTTGGCGATGTCGCCTACAAAGAATTCGATTTATCGGAAGTCCTTGAACCGACTATTTACGGATTCTCTTTAACTGTATCATTAGGAAATAAAAATATAGTGCTTTTTGAACCGGGGAATTTGACCACAGAGGAGATGGTTGTAAATATTGTACAACTTGAAAAGGATTTTGAACTTGAAAAGGCAGAATACATCATTGCGAATATCCACTCCACTTACGATGATGGAGCTATTGGCAGGTTTGACCGTCGGATGTCAGAAATACATGAATACCTGGCTACCCTCGAACTGGTTGGTTACTCATTAGACAAAGCCCACAAGATTGATCCGGAAAGGGAAAATAACTTTTTTTCCACCTATATCAGGATTTATGAGCTCGAAAGTGTTCAATCCTACTTGCAGGGTTACAGGCTAAAACCGGAGTTGAAAGTCCCTACTCAATACAGTTCGGCTTTTCAAGCTGATCTGGTTGAATTGAATTCGCACCTGCGACAACTTAGGACTACGCTAAGCAATACACTTGATTTGCAGGGCTATCTTTTCGATGATGAAACCTATGCTGAAGCCGCAAAGACCGTTTTATCAGTGCAGGCTGATTACATCGGGGCGGTAACAACTATCAATCATTTTTATGAACCTGTTTTTTTGCAAATGGCCGGTTTTATCCATTCGACCGATGATTGGCTTAAATTGATTTCGGATGCGTCCCAAACCTTTGCTGCTTTAGATGCAGAAACCTTGCGTAAGCGGTTTTCACAACAACTTTGGAGTTCTTATTTAGCAGTAGCTGAGGATTATTTTAATGCTGACAAATTTAATGAAGCGTTGGTTATGCTTACCTCTGCTGGGGTGATTTGTAATTCAAATCCTGAGATTGATTGCGGGCTGCAGGTTTTTCATAACATCTCCAAAGCTAAATTTGGAATCTATGACTCCTATCTTCACATCGCCGAATCTGCCATGTCGGTCAATAATTTGAACCTTGCAAGGCATTATCTCAATTTAGCCCGCGACTTTCAGTCCAACAATTCCAGTTTGATTATCATACCAGCAGCAGTATTAAACTTGATGGAAGATCTTGCCTGGCTCTATTTTGAAGAAGGACGCAAGGCGGTGCGGGAAGAAAAATGGGATGCTGCCCTCGATCATCTTACAGCAGCAAGGGAAATCTATACATTGCTAAAGTTTACAACATTTGACGAAGCAATTGAGAAAGAGCTGTCTAAAATTGGTAAATGACAGGGAATAAACCAATTTTTAATTTTTAAGGGAAAACACAAATCGACATTATGACTTGTTTTTCTCGCCAAAATCAAAAATATTGACCATATTTGCAGGCCAAATGATTTTTTAACTAAACGATAATACAATGAAAAGAAGACTGCTTTTAATCAGCAATTCGACAAATTACGGAGAAGCCTACCTTGGATGGCCAAGGCAATACATTAAAGATTTTATGGCGCCAACCGGAGTGAAGGACGTTCTGTTTGTTCCTTATGCTGGTGTCGGACTTTCGCAGGAAAACCTTCAAAAATCGTTCGATGTGTATGAACAAAGGGTGCAATCTGTTTTTACCGAACTGGGGTTAAATGTCCGGTCGGTACACCATGCTGCCAACCCTGTGGATGCTGTAAAAAATGCTGAAGCCATTGCTGTTGGGGGTGGTAATACTTTTTATTTGGTATATATGATGCATAAACTTGGGTTGATGGATGCTATCCGCCAACGGGTAACTGAAGGTGCACATTTTATGGGATGGAGTGCAGGCAGCAATGTTGCATGTCCCACACTCAGGACAACCAACGATATGCCCATTTTCGAGCCGGCAAGTTTCGATTGCCTGAGCCTGGTTCCCTTCCAGATCAATCCGCATTATCTGGATGCAAACCCTGAAGGGCATGGTGGCGAAACGCGTCAGCAGCGCATTGAAGAGTTCCTTGTGATCAATCGGGATGTCAGCGTAGTGGGTCTTCGTGAGGCTACCTTACTTGAAGTTGATGGTGATCAGATTGAGCTAAAAGGATCGAGACAGATGAGGTTGTTTAATTTTGGCAAAGAACCCAAAGAATTCAATCCCGGCGATGATATCGGATTTTTATTGAAATAATCGATGACAAACCAGTGGGACTTACGCTACAGCGGAGAAGATTTTTATTACGGAAAAGTGCCGAATGTCTTCTTCGCTGATTTTTTATCTACCCTCAAAGTCAAAGGCAAACTTCTGCTGCCCGCTGAGGGTGAAGGACGTAATGCGGTGTATGCTGCAAAACTGGGTTGGAAGGCGACTGCTTTTGATAGCAGTAAAATAGCCAGGGAAAAAGCGTTGAAATTTGCTGAAGAGGAGTCAGTAAGTATTGATTACAAACAGCTTGACATTACTGATTTTTTTGCCGATGAAGCAATTTACGACCTCATTGCCCTCGTCTTTGTCCATTTACCTGAACCGTTGCGACAGTCTTTCCACCGCGAGTTGATCAAGTCCCTAAAACCCGGTGGGATGATTTTTATGGCATCATTTGCCAAAGAGCAGATCAACAACCACTCTGGTGGGCCATCTGATCTGAGGTTGCTTTATTCGCTCGACCTTTTAAAGGATGATTTTTCAGGATTAAGGCAGAAAAAACTTTGCCATGAGCAGACTATGCTTAATGAAGGCCGCCATCATGGTGTGGCCGAAGTGCTGATATATGTTGGGGAAAAACCTGCGTAAATTTATCCCTTCAGGCTGTTCAGCATCTTTGTCATCCTGTCGTGCACTTCAGTGGCCATTTTCAACAATTCCTGATTATTGGTTGCTTCCATTGAAACCAATGGGTTTATGGCAGAGACTTCTACAACTCCCTCTGAAATCTCCTGAACAATCACGTTACAGGGAAGCATGACTCCCAGTTTACTCTCACTTTGTAACGCCTGGTAGGCAAA
>JACZJL010000116.1 GCA_014860585.1 Bacteroidales bacterium
GCAGCAGTTAATGACGAGTTTTTGTTTGGTGTTCTTTGTTTTTATCATCCTTCTAAACCACTTTTCATATACCAGGTCTATGTCAACTTCGCTCCAGATTCGTTTTTCAAGGTTGTTGGTAAAGACCTTGTTCCTGCCAAACTCCTACTGAACACCTACCATTTTCCTGTTTGAATTAAAGTGTAATGAACGAAGAAGGCCTTTGGATGATTTTTAGCGGAGGAAAAATAGAGTTGATTTAAGTCGAAAACCTGCACTCCGGGCACAGCACAGCCCCGTCAGTCACAGTGGGTAAACTAACGAGAAGCTTTTATTCATGGGACTTGCAGAAGATTTTTATCAAAAAAAAGTGTAAGCCATTTTCGAGATAAGGAAAATCATTTTCCTTGTCATCGGATCGGCCATTTTTAGTGTCGAAAAAAGTCTGTTTGATTCATTCAGTCACCATTTCATAAAAAAACTTGTCAGCAAAAATAGACATTAAATTGAAAAAGTGGAAAAAGCTTTGGTATAATCCCGGATAGAATGGTAAGAATAACCGTGATGGAAAGAGGCGATCGCGCAAAAAAACAGATCAGGATTTTCGTCTGAAGCCCGTCCAGTACATCCAAAACCCGGAAATCACAATAAACAGCAGCGCCAGACCGGATAAAGGGATAACCAGGATATAGAAATCGCCGATCAGCGGCCGGTAAATGCGTGCTGTGTGCACTTCGAGGGCGAGATTCCAGATCGACATCGGGCTGTCTGCAACAATTTCGCGCGGCATTTCAGGAAAATTTTGCTCATGCAAAAAGGGTTCAGCACCTTTGATATAATCGAAAAGATAAGGCCTCGATGCGCCATCCCATACCATTCCTGCAATGGACTGTTCTGAGAAAGGAGCGCTGTTTTGCCCGGTGGGAATGTATTCCTGACGGGTCAGCACATTTTCGACATAGTTCCGTTCGGGAAACCAACTGAAAATCCCTGAGAACGAGCCTACCAGAAATCCTCCTTGTCCCAGTTGCTCAAAGACATTGATCCCCATGACGCTGACCGGGGGCTGAGTTTCAAATTTTTTCAGTTCAGACGAAAAATGGTTATCAGAGTAATAAAATCCTTCGGAAGTGCTCAGGATAAATCGTCCGTGGTAATCGTCATAGGTAATTGCGCGTAACTTGTCGTACCATGGGTTTGGCTGGTTCAATTTTGAAAAAGGAATCTTGTCTACCCTTGCATTGGCGATCGGGATGAGGAGCGGCGGACGAAGAAACATTCCGGTGGCGGCTGTGATAATCAGGAAAATGGCCAGGTACCAGCCCAGTTTGTTGTGCCATTTCAACGAGAATTTCATGGTTCGAACCAAAAGTGTTACTCCGGATTTATTACTCCTTTTCCGCTTAATCCATCCCGGAAAAAGCCATAGTATGAGTCCGGTTAGGGTAAGAAAGATGAGCGCCAGCGCCATAAAATCCACAAACAACTGTCCGGCGATTCCGTAAATCTCGCCACTATGGATCACCCACAGGGTTTTGAATAGGCCGATTTTGTAATCGTCGTCTTCAGCATTGGGAAGCATGATGACTTTAGCTTCATTCGTTGGCTGGTCGCAATCTGCAATCATCAGATCTGAGCGGGTGAGGATGTAGATTTTTTCGTCGTAAGACAGCAGATCAACAATACGGTTTTCTTCAACAGGAAGCGGGAGTTTTTCCCAGTTATCGCCCTTCAAACCATACAACCCGAAATAGGTTCCTGCAATCAGTTTGCCCTTTTCCGTCCGGATAATTTTACTGATTTTCCGGTTGTCAATTCCATCAGGAAAACCGTTGTTAAAATCTTCGAATTGTGAAAAGTCGCCATTTGTTTTCCACACGCCGATATTACCATACACCAGCAGTTCATTGGTGTCTTTTTCAACGCTGCCGCGCAATGAGGCCAGGTTCCAGTTTTGGTAGCGATAATCCCTGGGTAGAAGATTGCGATTCACATCTACTTCCGAAAACCACGAACGATGGTTCAGCACAATCCCGGAAAGAGTAAAAAGCAACACAAACAGCGTCAACACGATGGACACCCATTTGTGCCAGGCTTTCAGTTTTTTGTAACCTTTTGCTGCCCTGCTAGTTTTCGCGGAAATTTTGGAATCAATACCGGCAGCCATGTTACGATTTGATCATCACCAGCATCATCTTGAACTTTTCCACCGCTTTCACCGCATGTGGGATGTTGGCCGGCATGATGATCGTTTCGCCCTGGTTCAGGATAAATGGTTTTTTGTCAATGGCAATTTCTGCTTTTCCATCCATCACATAAACAACGGCATCGAAAGGAGCAGTGTGCTCGCTCAGTTCCTGGCTTTCGTCGAAGGCAAAAAGGGTGATGTTCCCAGAGGATTTTTTAATGATGGTTTTGCTGACAATGGCGCCGGAAGCGTACTCGACCGAATTTTTTAATCCGAAAATTTCTGATGTATTGATGTCTAACATGTTGGTTATATATGATTTAATTCAAAAACAATTTCATATCCTCATCCACGGTGGTGATTCCTGAAATCCCAAACTTCTCCACCAGCACATTGGCTACATTTGGCGAAAGGAAACCGGGCAAAGTGGGTCCAAGGTGAATGTTTTTCACACCAAGATAAAGCAATGCCAGAAGCACAATGACGGCCTTTTGCTCGTACCAGGCGATGTTGTAGGCGATCGGCAACTCGTTGATGTCGTTCAGTTCAAAAACTTCTTTGAGTTTTAAGGCGATGACGGCCAGCGAGTAGGAGTCGTTGCACTGACCGGCGTCAAGAACCCGCGGGATTCCGCCGATATCACCCAGTTTCAGTTTATTGTAACGATACTTGGCACAGCCTGCGGTGAGGATTACGGTGTCTTTGGGCAACTTTTCTGCAAACTCGGTGTAATAGCTTCTGTCCTTGAAACGCCCATCACATCCGGCCATCACAAAGAATTTGCGAATGGCGCCCGATTTCACGGCAGCTACAATTTTATCAGCCAGTTGCATGACCTGATTGTGTGCAAACCCACCGATGATCTCGCCCGTTTCGATTTCAACAGGTGGCTGACACTTTTTCGCCATTTCGATGATGGGTGAAAAGTCTTTCATCCCGTCGTTTGTCCTGTCGGGAATATGGATTGAGCCGGGGTAACCAGCTGCACCGGTGGTAAAAATACGCCCGGTGTAAGTTGCGGTTTTAGAAGGGGGAACGATGCAGTTGGTGGTGAAAAGAACCGGACCGTTGAAGGTTTCAAAATCCTCTTTTTGTTTCCACCAGGAACTTCCGTAATTTCCCACGAAGTTTTTGTACTTTTTAAATGCAGGATAATAGTGTGCCGGAAGCATTTCGCTGTGGGTGTAAACGTCCACGCCGGTACCTTCAGTTTGTTTCAGCAGGTCTTCCATATCGCGCAGGTCGTGGCCGCTGATAAGAATTCCCGGGTTTTTGCCAACTCCGATGTTCACTTTTGTGATCTCAGGGTTACCGTAACGACCGGTGTTGGCTTTGTCGAGAAGCGCCATGGCTTCTACGCCGTATTTTCCGGTTTCGAGCGTCAAAGCAACAAGATCATCCACAGTGAGCGAATCGTTGGTAGTAGCGGCCAAGGTGCGCTGCATGAATGCATAAAGGGCCGGATTTTCTTCATCCAGGTTAAAGGCATGCTCAGTATAGGCAGCAAGACCTTTTACTCCGTAGGTAATCATTTCGCGCAAAGAGCGTATATCCTCATTCTTTGTACTTAACACGCCCACTTCAACGCTTTTGTCCTCGAAAGCCTCTTCATTGTTGGCAAACCAGGTGGCGGATTCGTGCAATGGATTGGGTAATTTTCCGCCAAATTCCTCCACTTTCTTTTTCATCCGGTCGCGCAATTCGAGGCCTTTTTTTACGCGCTCAACGAACACCTGCCGGTCGAAGTTGGCATTGGTAATGGTTGAGAACAGTCCGTCGAAGACAAACTTGTTGACATCAGCATCTTCGTGGCCAAACTTTCGCGCCTCGGTGCTGTAAATAGAAATTCCTTTGATCACAAACATCAGCAGATCCTGCATGTTGGCTACTGAGCTTGTCTTTCCACAGACGCCCTTGATGGTACAACCCGTACCTCTTGACGTCTCCTGGCATTGAAAACAAAACATACTCATAATAATTTTTTTAAAATGAATAATTACTATAAATCAAACTGTTTAAATCCAATCTTCTTGTAAAACCTCTCCCCTTGAGCTGACCACAGCCTGTTTTAGCGGTATTTTTCGTCCTGAATGTTGAACTGCTAATTGTGCCAAACGTGTCAATCCACCACAGCAGGGCACTTCCATTCTTACTACGGTAATGGTGTTCAGTTTGGAATCTGTGATCATCGCAATAAGTTTCTGTAAATAACTCTCCTGGTTCGAATCCAGTTTTGGACAAGCTATAGCCAGTACTTTTCCTTTTAGAAAACGACTGTGGAAATTTCCCATGGCGAAAGCAGCGCAATCGGCCGCCAGTAAGAGGTCAGCATTACGCAAATAGGGGGCAAGTGGATTGAGCAGGTGCAATTGTACGGGCCATTGGCGCAATGCTGATCTGGCCTCAATAGTTTCAGTTCCATTTCCGGCTTTTTCAACCTCATCAAGGTCAATATCAAAACTAACCGCAGCACTTCCGGGGCATCCACCGCCGCAGCCGGCACTCTTTGCTCCCATCATTGCCTGATGAATAGTGTCCTCAGCATGATCCCGGTTTTCTTTGGTGACATCCAAATCAATGTTGTTGTTCCTGATGTAGGCGATGGCTTCCTTCAAAAACTCATCAGCACCATGCTCTTTTAAATGGGCGAGGTGTGCCAGCACTGTGTTTTTCCCTTTTTTCACCATTTGCTCCATGACGAGTGTTTCGTTGTAAGGTTCGGCCTCACGCTCTTCCATGGTGATCGCGCCTTCGGGGCAATGCCCGATGCATGCGCCCAGTCCGTCGCAAAACAGATCGCTGATCAGCCTTGCCTTCCCGTCAATCAATTGCAATGCGCCTTCGTGGCAGTTGGGGATACAAAGCCCGCAACCGGTGCACTTTTCTTCATCAATGTTAATGATACTTCGTTTCATCTTAGTCAATTTTCATTTTAAGATCAGATAGTTTACGATTTGAGTAATATTCCCTGAAATCATCATAAAGTCTCTGCCGTTCATCACCATAAACACAACTGTCGAAAGGACAAATTCCTTCGGTGCGGCGGCAATGGTCTGCTTCAATCTTTCCATCAATCAGTTCATAAATTTCGAAGACAGAAATTTCTCTCGGGTCTTTCAGCAGGACAAACCCTCCTTTGGGGCCCCTCCCCGAGCCGACGATTCCGTATTTTGTCAATGCCTGTAATACCTTGGCAATGTGATTTCGGGATAAATTGAGCATATCAGATATCAAATTGGTATTCAGTGGCTTATCGCTGGCAGCAATAAGTGCCAGGCTGTGAACAGCTATGTTTGACGCTTCGGATATGTTGAATAATTTTGCCATGAGGTAAATAGGTATTTGATTACGCAAAAGTATATATAATTTTTTAACCGGAGCGTTTTTTCAAAAAGATTTTTTCTGGGGAAAGTTATTACTTTGAATATTAATACTTTGTGATCGTAATTTTTTTTATTCCATACTGCATCAATGAATCACCGTGGCAGATTTGGTTGAGCTGCATTGATGAGAAATAGGGTCGTCAAGAAAGTGACCGATCGTCGCTGCTTTACGTCCTACTCCCACTTGATGGCATTCACCGGGTTTTTCAGCGAGGCCCGCCAGGCAAGGAAAAATACAGTGAGGAAAGTGATGAACATTGTGATTGCTCCTGCAAGGAGGAAAAATCCGGGATGCAGGTAGATTTTGTAGGCAAAACCATCAAGCCAATCTTTCATAAAATACCATGCCGGCGGCCAGGCAATAATGTTGGCAACCAGCACCAGCAGCATAAATTCGCGTTGCTGTAAAAAGATAATACTTCCAACTGAGGCGCCCATTACTTTGCGGATACCAATCTCTTTGGTTCGCTGTTCGGCGGTAAATGAGGCGAGACCAAACAACCCCAGGCAGGAGATGATGATGGCCAGCATGGTAAAATAGCGGATAAGTTTGCTCAAACGTGCCTCGCTGATGTGGAACTGCTCATAGGTGCTGTTGAGAAACTGCGGATTGAACGGAAAAGCAGGCACAAAACTGCTCCATGTTTCTTCGATGAATGCCATGGTTTCATCGGTGTTATGGCCACTGATGCGCACAAGCACGTGGTAAGTTTGTTCCTTGCTGTTGAAAATCATAAGCGGTTCGATCTTACTTTGCATTTTTTGAAAGTGAAAATCCTTCACCACTCCGATTACATTAAACCTGTAATCATCACCCCAGGTAACCCATTTTCCCAGGGGATCGTCAAGTCCCATCAAACCTGCGGTTGATTCGTTGATCAAAATAGCAGCCGTATCAGTGGAAAATTCTTCTGAAAAATAGCGACCACTTTCAAGCTGATACTCCATTAGCTCAGGGAGGGCGGCATCGCCAAACAGGATGCTAACCAGAACTTCATCGTCGGCATCTTTTCCTTCCCAGTTAAAACCCCCGCTGTTGCTGCCGATCATGTACGGAAGGTGAGAAGAGCAAGCAACGCCGAGCACATTGGGGTTTTGAAGCAACTGCCCTTTAAAGGTATCGTATTTACTCCTTAAATCGCCCCGGAATACGAAATAGGCCACATTTTCCTTGTTCATTCCCAGGTCTTTTTTCAGCATAAAATCTAACTGTCGGTAAATAACCATCGTACTGATGATTAACCCTGCCGATAGGATGAACTGAAAAATCACCAGAAAACGCCTGAACCAGGTGTTTCCCTGTGCCGATCTTCCGGCGCCTTTTATCACCGTAGCGGGTTTTAAAGAAGAAAGGTAAAGCGCCGGATAGCTTCCTGCAATAAGCCCGGTGAACAAGGTAACGCCAATCAACGTAAGCACAATCTCAGGCTGGAACAACGACAATGCAAGGGTTTTCCCGGTTAAGTCGTTAAAGACCGGGAGAAGAAGCTGAACCAACACCAATGCAAAAACCAGTGAAATGGCAGACGTCACCAGCGACTCTCCCAGGAATTGCCGGATCAGTTGACCACGCGAAGCGCCTACCACTTTTCTTAAACCAATCTCCCGGCTTCGCTTGGAGGCGCGGGCTGTGGAAAGATTCATGAAGTTAACGCAGGCCATTAGCAGAATAAAGGCTGCGATAATGCCAAACATGGTGATGTTTTTCAGGTGCGTGGGTGTTCCGTCATAATAGTAAAGGCGCTCTTTGGCTAATGGAAACAGGAAGAGCTCTGTAGTAATCGTTTCATCGTTGCTGACTTTTCGGAAATAATAGCGGAATTTCTCATTAAACTTTTCAATCTCAGTTCCCGGTTTCATCAGCGCATAGATGAAGTAGGTATTCCAGCCATACCGGGTAAGATCGTGCCCCATTTGCTGCAAAAAATCAAACGGGATAAAAACGTCGTTGGTGAATGAAGAGTTGGCGGGTGGATTTTCGATCACGGCGGTGATGCGGAAGTCATTAAGATCGTTGATCCGGATGGTTTTCCCCACCGCATTGGTTTCGCCAAAGATCTTGTCTGCTGCTTTTCTTGTAATTACTGCTGTGTAGCCACCTGACAAAGCGCCTTCCAGGGTACCATGAATAACTTTAAAATCAAATACCGTGAACAGTCCTGAATCAGCATGAGTGATCATTTCACTGAATTTCTTATCCTCATGACTCACTACCGCTGAGGTTTCGAAAAAGCGAAACACCTCTTCAAATTCAGGGAATTCACGCTTAGCATCTGCTGCCAGCGGCCCGGGCATGTTGGATACTATGAATGGACCTGTGGAATAATGCTGCACCTGCGCAAATCGGTAAATCCTGTCGAAATTCCTGTTGTGTCTGTCGTAGCTCAATTCATGATAAATCCACAGCGAAATCATGATAAATGCAGCCAGGCCAACGGACAAGCCAAAAATGTTGATAAACGAGTACCCCTTTTGGTGAACAATGTTTCGCAGCGCTATTTTGATGTAGTTGATAAACATAAGCCCGGGTTTTTTTTGTTTCGACTTTGTTTTGCAAGATTATAGTTTTAGGAGTTACAAAAAAAGTTGAAGTTACATTTGTAAATAAATGTAATGGAATTATTGGTGATTACGGAGAGTCAGCAAGAAAACCCATTAAATTTGATTTTCAACATTAAGAGCTTATCTGCGGATAATGCTTACGAGCAAAAAATATGGAACCTGTGTGTGTAGGGGTTCCATTTTCTTCTGAAGGTTTTCCCTCACTAAAATTTAAATTACAACTGACTTCTAAAGAACTGAAGATGATATTATAATCCTTAGGCATAATTTCTGAAGGGTGTCAATGTCTGTTAATTTTATGAGAGAAAATAGTCCAACCCATACCGGGTTGTTAATCAAAGTGGTCAATCATTTATGCTACTATAGTAACCCAACCCATACTGGGTTGGCATAAAACTCCGTATAGCCTGTCCCGATCTTCGGGAAGTTTGACTATAGTAGGAAAATAGCATTTACAAGAAAACAATAACCCGGTACAGCCTGTCCCGATCTTCGCGAGATAGGATTATGGAATTAATAGTGAAACTTATTATGAGCTATTGATCTAAGGAAGGAAAATTCTCCATTGATATAAAAAACCGCTGTTATGCGTCAATCTTGGCATACTTGGCATTTTTCTCGATGAAATCGCGGCGGGGTGGCACTTCGTCGCCCATCAGCATGGAAAAGATGCGGTCGGCTTCTGTTCCATTTTCGATGGTTACCTGTCTTAGGATCCGGTTTGCCGGATTCATGGTAGTATCCCATAGCTGCTCGGCATTCATTTCACCCAAACCTTTATAGCGCTGAATGTGAATTCCTTTTCCTTCTCCGTTCACCGACCACTCTTTGACCAGTTGGTTGCGTTCTTCATCATTCCAGCAGTAGCGCTCTTCCTTGCCTTTTTTAATGAGGTAGAATGGCGGCGTGGCAATATACACGTTACCAAGTTCGATTAACTCCTTCATGTACCTGAAGAAGAAGGTGAGAATGAGTGTGGCAATATGGCTGCCGTCCACGTCAGCATCGGTCATGATGATGACCTTGTGATAGCGCAATTTTTCGAGATTAAGCGCTTTGCTGTCTTCAGCTGTACCAATGTTTACCCCAAGTGCAGTGAAAATGTTTTTTATCTCTTCGCTTTCATAAATTTTATGCTGCATGGCTTTCTCGACGTTGAGGATTTTCCCGCGTAAGGGCAGGATGGCCTGAAACTTACGGTCCCTGCCGGCTTTGGCCGTTCCACCTGCAGAGTCGCCCTCAACCAGGTAGATTTCGCAGAGTGCAGGGTCGCGTTCGGAGCAGTCTGACAACTTTCCCGGCAAGCCCGAGCCGCTGAGCACATTCTTTCGCTGAACCAATTCGCGGGCTTTGCGGGCGGCATGACGAGCGGTAGCCGCAAGTATCACCTTGTTGACAATGGTTCTGGCCTCCCGTGGGTTTTCTTCGAGATAATGCGACAGGGACTCGCTCACCATCTGATCTACCGATCCCATCACGTCAGAATTGCCCAGCTTGGTCTTGGTCTGGCCTTCAAACTGAGGTTCAGCTACTTTTACCGAAATGATGGCGGTCAATCCTTCACGAAAGTCGTCGCCGTTGATATCAAACTTAAGCTTGGCCAGCATGCCCGATTTTTCGGCATAGGATTTCAGCGTTCTGGTTAGCCCCCTTCTGAATCCGGCCAGGTGGGTACCGCCTTCGTGGGTGTTGATATTGTTCACGTACGAGTGAAGGTTTTCAGAGAAGGAAGTATTGTACTGCATGGCAATCTCGATCGGCGTGTTGTTCTTTTCTCCTTCAATATTGATAGCAACAGGCATCAGCTTTTCGCGGTTGGCGTCGAGGTATTCGATGAAGTCAACCAGCCCTTTTTCTGAAAAGAAACTTTCGGTTGTAACATTCCCTTCGTCATCTTTCAAACGTTCGTCGGCCAGCGTGAGAAGAATGCCTTTATTCAGGAAGGCCAGTTCGCGCAGGCGGGTGGCGAGAATGCTGTAATCGTAATCCAAAACGGTGAAGATGGTGTCGTCGGGACGAAAAGTAATTTTTGTGCCGGTTTCTTTGGATTCACCAATAATTTTTACCGGTTCAACCGGCTTTCCACAGTGGTATTGCTGATAAAAAATTTTCCCTTCACGGTAAATTGTAGCTTCGAGTTTTGTGGAGAGTGCGTTCACACACGAAACGCCCACGCCGTGCAAGCCTCCGGAGACTTTATAGGAACCTTTATCGAATTTTCCACCTGCATGAAGCACGGTTAGAACGACTTCAAGGGCCGAACGGTTTTCTTTTTCATGGATTCCGGTGGGGATTCCGCGTCCGTTATCAATTACTGTTACGGAGTTGTCGGTGTGAATGATCACTTCTATTTTGTCGCAATACCCAGCGAGGGCTTCGTCGATAGAGTTGTCAACTACTTCGTAAACAAGGTGGTGCAGCCCCCTGCTGCTGGTATCGCCAATGTACATCGAGGGTCTTTTACGCACTGCTTCCAGGCCTTCGAGCACCTGGATGTTGTCAGCTGAGTAATCGTTGATAGCTGATAAGTTTTTTTCTTCTGCGGTCATAATCAATTAATTGAAAATAAATTCATTAAAGCGCTGCAAAGATACAAAAAAGCATCTTGATGGTATCCTTTTTTGATCACCGGAAACAGGATTTTATCAAACATTGATTGTTAAAAACCCCAAAATCCAACGGCCCAGGGTGTAAAGATGGTCTTCCACAAAGTGAAGAAAAACATCTCCGTTATGGTGAGGTTGCGCCGACAAGTAGCTGTACTTTTTCGATCAAGGCAAAAATTTCTTCTTGTTTGACCCGAGTCACCCCGTGAATGCTATCAAATGTCCACAAAACTATCATCTTCCGTGGCTCTTACAGGTGATTCACGGGGTGACTTTTTGACTCAAAACAATGCTCTTCCCCACAGCTTAGGCTCCCAGCCGTCTTTTCTGATCATCAGACAAAGCCGGACAGGATTGACCGAACGAGGCACGGTCCTCAAGTTTAGGTGTACATTACATAAAATTCAATTTTTCGCTTTTCATTGAAAATTATAATCGTACTTTTGATCGTTAAAATGAAAAATCAAACTATTTCTTTAATTCACAAACTGTGTAATTTCAAAAGTGGAATTGCTCTTGCTCTGGTCATTTTGTTGACCATTTTTCTGAGTATTTCCCAAATTTTCGCACAATCAAGTGTGGATAGTTTATTGAAACTCCTCAATTCGCGGGAGCTTTCCGAAAATGAAAAAGCACTGATTTGTGCCAAACTTGGTGAAGAATATTTGGCATTCAAAGTTGATTCGGCACTGCATTTTGCCTGGAATGGCCTTGAAGTTTCGTTACGTAATAATTATATCAATGGCCAGTTTCAAAATTACCTCGCATTAGGTAATATCAAGCGAAAAATTGATGATCTCGATGAAGCCAAAAAATTCTTGTTAAGTGCCAAAGACCTGATTGATGAAACTATTGAAACAAGAGATATCATACGCCTTTATCTTGGAATAGGACACCTGTACGCCACGCAATCCAACCTATACCGCGCTCAGGATGCCTTTTTTACAGGATTACAAATCGCTGAAGAACATAGCGACAGCCTTTACCTTCCCAGGTTTTATAATAACATTGCCATCATTTATTCCAAGCTCGACGATTATAATAAAAGCCTTCAGTATTATTCAAAAGCACTCGAATTATTTGAGCATTTGAATGACCCTTACTTAATCGGAAATACCTTAAACAATATAGGTAGTACTTATTCAGAGATGGGTAAAAACGACAGCGCCTATTTTTATTTGAATAAGGCACTCAAAATTGCAAAACAGATTTCGAATTATTATGGGCTAACCAACATGTATTCAAACCTTGGGAAAATGGCATTTTCGCAAGGCAGGACTTTAGATGCACTCGAATTGTTTGAGGAATCGCAAAGCGCGGCAGATAGTTTGGTTGATGATTTTTGGGGATCCCGCTCCTATATTTTTGCAACGATTTACAGACATAAGGGAGATGCCTATTTCCAACTTAACGATTTTAAAAAGGCTCTTTATTTTTATCATCAGGCACTTTACAGCGCATCAGTTTCATCAAATCTGGAAATCATGACCGAGGTGTCACAAAAACTGGCCGATCTTTTTCATCAGCAGGGAAATAAAGATAGCGCCTATTTTTATTATAAAAACTTCGCTGCGCTTAATGATAGCCTCTTAAGGATAAAAAGTAACCAAAAAATCACCGAGTTAACGCTCCAATACGAATTTGACAAGGAGCGGAAACAGCAAAAGCTCGAAAGTGAACTAATCGAAGCAAAACATTACCGTAAAGAACTCACTTATTCGCTGATCATCATCAGTGTCGGCGCAATCCTTTTAATTATCGTATTCCTTCTAATTTTACAGCGTAACCAGATACGCAGGAAAAACCTTGAGCAAAAAATGATATTGCTTGAAAAAGAAAAACTGTCAAAAGAACTGGATTTTAAAAATAAAGAGCTTACTACCAATGTGATGTATTTGCTCAAAAAGAATGAATTCATTTCGGCAATATCCTATAAACTGAAAAACACAAATCAGGGGCAAAAAGAGGATAATAATGCGGTAATAAATAATGTTATTTCGGAACTCGATAAAAGCATTACCCAGGATACCTGGACAGAGTTTGAGGTTCGTTTTCAGGAGGTACATGTTGACTTTTATAACAGCCTCAGCAGGCAATTTCCTGACCTTACCCCCAATGAACTCAGGCTTTGTGCTTTTCTCCGCCTGAACATGACATCAAAAGAAATTGCCGACATTACATACCAGTCAGCCGAAAGCCTTAAAACAGCCCGCTATCGTTTACGTAAAAAGCTTGGTTTAGACCGCGATGAAAACCTGATCGCTTACCTTACAAAATTATAACCTTCTAAGTCCTGATTAACAGGGATTAACAAATCATGTCCACTTTTTGTTACTCTCAAAAACCGGAGTGACGCCTTAATGTTACCTCAAAAATTTGCTGTGTGATCATTTGATGTTTTCCTTTGTGGTGAAATTAATTTTTTCATTTCACATAGGATTAACAAGTGCATTTTATGGAACCTGACGAAAATAAAATCGAAACCGGATCGAACACAAAAATAGATGAGATCATCGAACGATCAAATATTCAGAGTCGCATCCTTAAAAAGGTTCTGACAGAATTAAACAACAGGTCGAAATTGCCTGAATCCGAAGAAATGAAATCTTCCAGAAAGAGTAAGAAATGAGAACAAAAATCAATTCTACATCATAAACAAATTTTTAAACAATTAAAATTGAATACTATGCAAACAAATTTACTAAAGCTAGGTTTAATCGCATTTTGCTTTACCATTTTCATCAGCTCAACAGCTCAGCAAAATGCAAATTTCAGACAAAGTGACAATCCTCAAACTACGATCACCACCAAACAAAATGCTCCGAAGGGGTGGCATAAATCAATCGATGAGGTAGTGTTTTACGAAGATTTCTCTGCGGGATTGGATGCCTGGACGGTACTGGGAGAAGGCTCAGAAAACTGGGGAATAGTGGAAACCAACAAAGCAGGTGGGGCTATACCTGAAGTGCGGATGTTTTATGACCCTTCTTTTTTGGGAACTTCCAGGTTGGTTTCTCCTGTGATTAATACCAGTGGATATACCCAGCTGAGCTTATCATTTTTACATTTAATCGATAACTATGTAATGGGAGGTGGATTTTGGGTAGGCGTGGAGACTACTAGTGATGGCGGTGTAACCTGGAACCAGGTTTGGGAATTAGAAATACTAACCACCGAAGACTACAGTGCATTTGAGGTTTTGATAGTAGATACACCCGATATCGGTTCGGCAGATTTCCAGTTTTGTTTTAAATTTGAGGATAACAGCTGGCAGTTAGACGCATGGCATATTGATAATGTGACACTTGGTGAACAGCCCTCTTTTGATGTTGCGCCTTACTCTATTACAGGATTTGAAAATCTCATATTTGAAGGAGATGTTGTAAATGTTTCATCTGAGATCGCCAACTATGGGTCTGAAATCGTTTCATTTGATGTGATTTTTGAGATTTTTGAGGGCTCAAACATTGTTTTCTCATCAACAAAGTCAGTGTCAAACCTTGCTTTTGGTGAACCGGTCACTGTTGCTTTTGATCCCTGGACTTCAGTGATGGGTTTCTATACAGCTTCTGTTACCACTTTACTTCCGGGTGATGAGAATCCGGATAATGACCAGATTGAACACGCTTTCCCCGTTGTTGATCCCAATTGGTATTGTGTACCGGTTGGAAATTGCGCCATAGGTAATTACCAAGGTATAACTGACTTTGCATTTGCAGGAATTGAAAACTACAACAATGGATGTAGTAATAATGGATATGGTGTCTTTACAAATCTGGAAGGAACCGCTGAGATCGGTTCTGAGTCTTATGCTATTGTATCCGTTGGTTCTCCGGGTCAAAATCTAAGTATATGGATCGATTTGAATCAGGATCTTGAATTTACGCCTGATGAACTGGTATTAACCGATTTTGAAATGGCCGAAGCCGGTGTTTTTTCCGTAATCTCCATCACAATCCCGGGAAATGGTTTGCCTGGGCCAACTGTCGTGCGCGTCGGTACATCCATATTCCAAACATCTCCTGATCCATGTGCTAATCTTATGCTTGGTGAATGGGAAGATTATACATTGATTTTGACAGGCTCATCCATCAACCTCAATGCAGGTGTAGTTACAATTGATATGGATCCATTCTTTCTGCAAGGGAACGTTATTCCTAAAGCTACTGTAAAGAATTTTGGATTACAAACGGTTAGCTTCCCGGTGACCTGCAACATAAATGATAATGGTTATACTTCAACCAAAAACGTGACGGATCTTGCCCTTGGTGAAGAATTCCAGGTTGTATTTGATACATGGACTGCTGAACCTGGAAACTATGATGTGGAGGTGACAACTCAGCTGGCAGGAGATGAAGTGCCCGCAAACAATATGTTAAATACCACAGTAGGTATTGTTGAGTCCATTCCGCCTAAAATGGTAGTTGGTGAAGAAGGAACAGGAACCTGGTGCGGTTGGTGTCCTGAAGGGATTGTAGTCATGGAACATATGGCTGAAACATATCCGGATACCTGGATAGGAATTGCAGTCCATAATAACGATCCGATGGTAGTTCCCGAGTATGATGCCGGTATTCTTAATTATCTAGTTGCCTATCCAAGTGCTTTGATTGACCGCTCAGGTGTGCCATATTTCCCCGGGCAATTTGAAGAAGCTTATCTTGAAAGAATCAATAAAGTGGCGCCAGCCGAATTGATGATTGAAAACCAATCTGTTACCAATGGAGTATTGACATTTGATATCACGGCTACTTTTTATGCTATGGTTGCTAACTATAGGCTGAATGCTGTTTTGGTTGAAGATTACGTTACCGGAACAAGTGCCGGGTATAACCAGGCTAATTTCTTTTCTGGGGGTGCATTTGGCGAAATGGGTGGTTTTGAACTCCTTCCAAACCCTGTTCCGGCTGCTGACATGATTTACATGGATGTTGCCCGTGCCTTGCCCGGTGGCTGGGACGGTGTTGAAGGAAGCCTCCCGGCAACAGTTTATGCAGGTGAAACCCATAGTTATAACTTTTCGATAACGATTCCTGAAGAGTGGGACATTGATAACCTCGAAATCGTTGGCATGCTGATCGACCACAATGCCGGAACTATTATGAATGGAGCTAAAGAGGAACTTATTACCCGAGTTGCTGATTTGGAATCGACAACAAATATTGTAGTTTATCCTAATCCAGCCAGAAATGAACTGAGTTTTTCAAATATTCCCGAAGGCAATATCTATATCTACAATATCAATGGCCAACTGATGATGGAAAAACAAAACCTTTATGGCTCATTTACAATTGATATTTCAAATTTAGAGAATGGAACCTACATTGTGAATGTGATTTCTGAAAATGAAACACTAACAACGAAGTTGACTGTAATAAAATAGTTTGGGGGAGAATTAAGGACAAGGCTAATATGTCTTGTTCTTTTCTTATCTTATATTTATTAAAACAAACATGCAACTCAAAAACTGTCAACCATAGCACATCACGCCTGAAGCCCGAAATATTACTGTTAGGGATTCAGACCATCAAAGGTATTTCTCAAAATATGTTTTGAATAACTTGAAAAAGCAAAAGCTATCAGCGAAACATTTTACCAACTCATTGGCGAAGTCTTTGACCAAAACCGCCACCCGGAACAACTTTACCGCACCTGCAACGGCTTCATGAGCCTGCAACGCAAAACCGATTCCGGCAAGTTCAGTCGTGCCTGTACTTTGGCGCTGGATTATAAAAACTACAGCTATCATTTTTTGACCAACGTAATCAAAAATAACACGGAAGATTATCTTGAGACAGATGCTGAAAAAAAAGAAAAAGAACAACAAAATCAAATTTTACCCAAACATTAAAACATCAGGGGTAAAGAATATTACAAACAAATGAATCTAAATTTTTAAACTTTAGAAGTATGATACAGATCGAAATACAACTGGGCCAATTGCGCCTTCACGGGATGAGCCAAAGCTGGAAGGCAATGACTGAAACCCGCACACACAAAGAACTAAGCCTTATGGAAGGCCTCGAAATTCTTCTTCAGGCCGAACAATAGGAAAGAGAAAACCGACGCTTTGACCGTCTCCAAAAAGTTGCCCGCTTCCGTTACCAGGCATCTGTCGAAAAGATACGCTTTGACGCTTCCCGCGGAATCGACAAGGCGCTAATTACCCCTCTTGCCACGGGCGAATATCTCTCCAAAGGCGAATCGGTTTTGATTACCGGAGCCACTGGTTGCGGCAAGAGTTTTATCGCCTCAGCGCTTGGCCACCAGGCATGTGCTCAAGGATACAAAGTAGTTTACTTCAACACCCAAAAGCTGTTGATGAAAACAAAAATGTCCCGTGCCGAAGGCACTATCTTTAAACTCTTCGAGTACATCTCAAAAGCAGCCGTGCTCATCCTGGATGACTTTGGGCTTACCAATCTTGAACATCAACAGCAACTCGATCTGATGGAAATGATCAAAGACCGTCATGCCAGATCATCAACCATTATTGCCAGTCAGTTACCCGTATCAAGCTGGTTTGATGTTATTGGTGAAGAAACCATTGCCGATGCCATTTTAGACCGCCTGGTACACACTTCACACCGAATAGAATTGAAAGGTGAAAGCTTAAGAAAAAAACTGTAATATTGTCACGTCTTCTCGTTCTTTGAACCAAAGCTTAAAGGGGGGTCAATATCACCGATTTGGGGTCAGTATGACTGAAATATCCAGTAAATTGACGTAAAAGTTGAACATTCAATTAAATGTGTTGTTTTTCAATTGAAATCGTAAATACCGGCAATAGCTATTAGAGATATGGTTCAAATAACTTTTAGTTACTTTTAATAATTAATTGTAATTCTGTTTTATGTCTTAATTAATTCTCTATCTGATGCTGCATACGAAACTTAACAGGCCGAAAATTTCTAATGATTTTCTAATAAGGACACATCTTATTGAAAAATTAGAAAAAAACAGAAACCTGCCGTTAATATTAATATCGGCTCCTGCGGGTTACGGAAAGAGTATGCTTGTAAGTCAGTGGCTTGAGCAGTGTGGAAATAATTGTGGTTGGATATCTTTGGATCAAAGTATGAGTGATTCATCTTCTTTCATTTCGTATTTTGCTGCAGCGCTTGAAAAATGCAGTTCAGTTGAAATGCCGGAATTGAAAAAACTGAACCAGGATTACAACTTTCTTTTGTGGGAATCAATTATTGATTTAATTATAAATAAAATTAACGAGTTAAAGGAACCAATTCGGCTGATTCTGGATGACTATCATTTGATCAGGAATAAGGAGATACACATGCTGATCGACGCCATAATCAGTGAAAACATCAACAACTTTCACCTGGTTATCATTACACGGAGAGATCCTCCTCTTCAATTGCGAGAGCTTCGACTATATCAAAAAATGCTGGAGCTTAGGATCAGAGACCTCAGATTTAACGAGGATGAAATTACAGAGCTCCTGGCAACTGAGCATAATACCCATTTCTCGAAAGACGAAATTTCAGAACTTTTTAATAAAACTGAGGGCTGGATATTGGCTATCAGAATAATTGTGAAAACAAGGTCGCTTTTGATATCAGAGGATAGAAATCTGGAAAAAGGATTCTTAACCAGTGATCTGGATATTCTGGTGGATCACATTGGCGCTAACCTGGAACCTGATTTTTTTAAACAAGTACAACTCTGTTCTCTATTTGACCAATTCAATGAGGATCTCATTGACTCAGTTTTTACCCATGTTTTTAAAAATTCAGGCAAAGCGGGTAGCTTCCTTGCAAAACTGAAGGATTTGAATCTTTTCCTTATCGCAACTAAGGATAAAGGATCCTGGTTTAGGTTCCACCATTTATTTGGAGATATTCTCAGAAGGCGGCTGGAGAGAAACGAACCCAACATCATAAATCCACTCTTTATTCATATCAGTTCCTGGTTTGCAAGCAAGGGTCTTATTGATGAAGCTATCCACTATGCGATTAAGGCTAAAAAATTCGGGATGGCTGCCGATCTGATTATTGAGCATACAACCTCAAAATTCGGCGTAGGTGAATGGTGGGTTGTGAAGAGGTGGTTAGAAAATATTCCTGAGAAAATTCGAATGAACAATGTAGATTTACTGTTATTAGAATTATATTTTAGTGAGGAAACCTTTGAAATAAAGGAGTTATCTATTTTATTAGATACACTGGAAGCAATTGGTGTTGAAAACTTTAGTACAAAGAATCAATCTCTTTACCTATTTCATTTGGGCTATTATTTAATCTATATCAGGCCTAATCCTGAAAAAGCTTTAGAATACCTGGAACAATCCAAATCTTTGTATCATGACGAAACGAGTATGTTTGGCGCGCGCAGAGAGTTAATGATGGCAACCACAAGACAAATGTTGGGTAGGTCAACTTTGGCTTTGAAACTTCTTGATGATATCGATAATAACTTTAAATACGAATCTTTCATGCATATACGTTCATTGCAGGCCAGGATATATGTTCTTTTACTTTCCGGATATTTTAAGGATGCAGTTATTGAATCTGAAAAATTTCACTTTATCACCAAGAAAAGTGAATTGCAAATTTTGAGAGCCTGGAGTTTGTATTTAATTGGAAATAGTGCATTTCAGATGTCAAATTTGGATATAGCGTCTCAGTCACTTAAAGAGGTCATAGACTTTGATGGGGTTATTAATTATCGGATATATTTTGATGCTTTGGCAGGATTAATTTTATTAAATTCTCTAAAGGGAGATACTAAAACAGCTGAGTCATTACTTATCACAATGGAACTAATGACTGCAAAAATGAAAAATTCACAGTTTCGATTATATGCACGCTCTGTAAAGGCAAGAGTTAATCTTCATAAAGGAATAGGAAGCAAGGAGTTAGAATGGGCTCAAATGAATTGGGACAAGCAAACTAATGAACCGTATTTATGGTTGATGGATGTGCCTGACTTAACCAAAATTCGTATCATCGTGAGCCATGGATCTGTCTTACAGGTTGAGGAAGCACTGGACGTACTTGCCGAAGTAGAAGTTTTTCTGGACAGCTTTCACAACAAGTATCATGTTTTAGATATCGAGCTTCTGAAGGCAACGGCGTTATTGCGGGTTGGAAGAAAAGAACATGCTAAAGAGTCTCTTAATAAAGCTTTAACGCTTGCTGAAAAGAACGATAGTATCCGACCAATTATTGAGGCGTACCGGGTTATGCCATCTTTGTTCGAGTTGGTGGATCAATCCTTTACATCCCGCAGGCTTTTGTCCAGAATATGTTTAAAATCATCAAACAATGAACTTCCGCCTGTCCCCTATTCTAAATATCATGAATTGTCCTTTCGCGAGCAGCAAGTAATCCAACTAATTGCAACTGGCCTTCGAAATAAGGAAATTGCTGATGAGCTAAATATCTCTGCCGTTACTGTTAAGAGTCATCTAACCAATATCTATCGTAAACTTGAGGTTCCTAATCGCACCTCCATGCTTAATAAGGTCCGGAATCTGCAAATCTGAACTTAAAAACCCTACCTTTTTGCGACTTTAGTATGATGTATAACCTCTCATGTTAGATGTAATTTTGTGCCAACATTTTTCAAAACACAAGTGGTAATGTCACAAGCAGAAACAAGCATACTGGAAAGGGACTTACATCCTGAGTTATTGGACATCAGCTTTAATAACTTAGATGGGCGTAAAAACCCTACCCTTGAGGAGTATATTAAAGGGCCAAAACAAGTTCAGTCCATGATTATGATACAGGTCGGCACTGAATTTAGATAAACTCAATTATTAATATTTAAAAACAAAAATCATGAAAAAATACATTGTACTATTTTTTATTGCACTAGTCTCGTCATTGATGACAGTTCAACAGGCATTTGCACAAGAAAACATGGACACGCGGTTTGAGGAAATTAAGAGCGAAGCTCAGCGACTCATGGACGAGATCAAAGTCCCAGGTATAGCCATTGGGATCATGCACGATGGCAAGGTCCAAATGGCCGGCCTCGGCATTACCAATGTTGACGATCCTCAGGCTGTCACTGAAGCCACCGTGTTTTATATCGGCTCCATATCGAAGTCTTTTACGTCCACCGTAGTTCTTAAAATGTCAGAACGCGGAGAGCTCGACCTCGAAGCCCCGGTTCGGAAGTATCTCCCTGAGTTTTCGGTCCTGGATAGAGAGGCTTCAGAAAAGGCGAAGGTCATCGACCTTTTCCAGCACCGAACAGGCTGGCAAGGCGACTACTTTGAGGATCCCAGTTCGGGTGAAGATGCCTTGGAGAAGGCCGTGCGGTCTTTTCGATTCCTACCGCAACGCACACCTTATGGCGAGGTCTGGGCCTACAACAATAACAACTTCATCATTGCAGGACGCCTCATTCAAGTTGTTAGCCGTGCAAAATCTTATGAACAAAAAGTTAAGGACGAGTTGTTTCTGCCCCTGGGCATGACGCACAGCTCCTTCTTCATGGCGGAACTAATGGCAGAACGCTTTGCTGTTGGCCATGCCGGAGTATATGACGGGACGTCCGAACCTAAGGTCAGCTTTGCACCTTTTCCGCGCAGCGTCTATCCGGCCGGAGGCATACTCAGTAATGTCAGTGATATGATGAAGTATATGAAATTTCAGATGGACGGTAAGGACAAGGACGGCAGTCAACTGTTGTCTCCAAAGTTGCTGAATATGGCGCACAGTCCCTTGGTCGAAGGCGAGCTGAGTGAAAACAACGGTGTTACGTGGTTCGTTGAGGATATCGGCGGTGTGCGAACCGTTTTTCATGCCGGTCGGTCGGCAGGGGCTACCGCCAAAATGCTGTTTGCACCAGATAAGAAATTTGGAATCGTTGTTCTTACGAACAGCGACCGCGGTATTGAAGTGTACGATGCGGTAATCGCACTGGCTCTCAAAAAGTATTTAGATATTGAGAAAACACCCTTGGTTGCAATCACTGCAGATCGTAGTTCCCTTGAGCCTTTCGTAGGACTTTGGTTAGGGGATAATGAAGACTACAAAATCTATTTTGACAACGACCAGCTCATGGCTGAGCGCTTGTACAAACCACTAGGAGACCTCCAAATTTATAAGAACCCTCCACCGATTTCGATGAGTAGCGCGGGTAAAGACATGGTTATCATGACAGATGGTGCCTTTAAAGGAACGGTTGGTGAGTTGCTGCGTGACAAGTCTGGAAAGCCGGCGTTCCTTAGCATGCAGCACCGGATCTTCCGTCGCTCCACCGGGGAAAACGATTAATTAATATTTAAAAACATAAAATCATGAAAAAAAACATTGTACTATTATTTACTGTAATAATCGCGTCATTATTTACAGTTCAACCGGCATTTGCTCAGGAACAAAATATGAAAGATGTTTCTCAGAAGATTGAGAAACTTTCGGAGGGGCTGGTTGGCCGCATTGGTGTGGCTGCACAGGAAATCGGCGGCGACGTGGTCATAGCGGTCAATGGTGATGAGACCTTCGCCATGGCCAGCACCTACAAGGTGGCGATCGCCACAACTGTGCTGGATCGCGTGGACAAGGGGGAACTCAGTCTCGACCAACTGGTCGAAGTCCCGCTCGACATGTTCGTCACCGGCGTAATTGCGCTTGCCGAGACGTTCCCGCACCCCGGGATCCAGCTCTCGGTGGCGAACCTGATAGAGGTGATGATCACGGAAAGCGACAACACGGCGACCGACGTCTGTATGGGGCTGGCAGGCGGACCAGCGGCGGTGACCAAGAACCTGCGCCGGCTCGGGATCAACGATTTCAGGGTCGATCGGACTACCCGCGAGATTCTCATGGATTTCTACGGCTTGTCGGGGGCCACGCCAGAAATTGTCGCTGAGGGCATCAAAAACAACCCGGCATTGGTGATGGCCCAGATTGATCCCAATCCGGACTTCGAGGCGGATCCCCGCGACCACGCAACGCCCCTTGCGATGCTGAAACTCCTGCTTGCCATCGACGGTGGTACGGCGATGAGCGCCGAGAGCAGCAAGTTCCTGCTGGGAGTCATGTCGCGCACGCGCACCGGCGCTGGCCGTATCAAGGGGCTGCTGCCGAAGGGAGCGTCCGTAGCGCACAAGACCGGAACCGCAGGCGGAATTGCCAACGACGTCGGTTATGTCACGCTCCCTGACGGTCGGCGGTTTGCCATCGCCGTGTTCACCAACAGCAGCAAGACATCCGTGGCGGACAGGGATCGGGCAATTGCAGAAGTTAGCCGGACTCTGTACGACTTTTATTATTTAATGGCACAAGACAAATAAATTTTGTTATGCCTAACAACAACTTATATAATACAGCACAATGGGATCATTATTTTCCTGATGGAGGAATGTTTAAGCATGGTAATATGGGACAAGGCATCTATGTAGATCCGAAGCGTGACTTTTGTGGAATATACTATGGCTTAGCCCCTAATCCAGATGAAATTTCAGGAATTGATCATTCTCCTGGTTATTTAATAACATCTGCAAAATTGTTTGCAGGGAAAAAATAAAATAATTGTTTAATTAAAAATTTAATAAAATGAAAAACAAAATGAAAAACAAAATGGACAACTTCATTAAAGTAGCGCAGGTTTCAGCCTTTCTTTGCCTGGCGGTGTTTGCGTTGCCAGCGGTGGCTCAGCAGGCCAGCACTCAGATCGAAAAAGCACTAAAAGTGGAAGGCGCACGGGTCACACTGCCCGTTGGTGAAGCAATAACAAAAGATGTTTTCACTCCAGAATGGATTGATAAAGCGCGTAAAAGCTGGGATAATTTTCACTTCCAAATGGGTGGTGACCATGCCTTATACTATGCGATGCACTTGCAGGAGTTTATGTACTCGGCTGAATCTGCACCAAGCATGGAGTACAGACCGCTTGAACGTAATATCCGTCCGGAAATCCGTAATGTCAGACAACAAACGAGCAAGGGTAATATTACATTGGAAGAATATATGAATGATACTTTGTATCGTGCGCAAGGTATGATGATGATTCACAAAGGTAAGGTAGTTTATGAAAGCTATCCGGGTATGCGCCCTTCAGATCGTCACTTAACTTCTTCTACTGGAAAAATTACCTGCGGACTTGTAATCGCGCAATTGATTAAAGAAGGGAAAATTGACGAAAAGAAAAATATCGCTGATTACATTCCTGAATTAAAAAACACGGCTTGGGATGGCGTAACTGTTTACAGTGTAGCCAACATGTGTACCGCACTGGATAATGAAGAAACAATTGAACACATTTTACAGCCAGACTCACCGGTAACTCGTTTTCTTGCAGCCTGCGCAGGTAGCCCAAGGGCTACAACCGGAAAACTGGAAACCTGGCTTGAAGTTGCTCAGGATCAACAAAAATTACCCGGAAACGAAAAACAAGGGGAAGTGTTTCGTTACGCATCTATCAATACAGCTATTTTAACAAAGTTGGCTGAAAACGTTGAAAATAAGAATTGGGGACTCATTTTTGAAGAGCGTGTATGGTCTAAAGTACATGCAAGAAGATCGATATTATTTCCGTTGAGTCCTACAGGATTCGCGTTGCCACTTGGCTTTGTTGCAGCAACCTTAGAAGACTATACAAGATTCGCAGCCATGTTTACACCAAGCTGGAATGCAGTATCGTCTGAGCGAATTGTGGATGAAGATCTATTGAAATTATTCTATGATAATATTGATAAAGAACGTTATGCAAAAGGAGCTAAACTTCAAACTTCAATAGCGGATTTCAATGAAGCAGCCATGGGTAATGCTCTCCAGTGGGACTTTATTTGGGAAGATGGTGCCATGGCAAAAAGCGGAAACTTATGCCAAATGATTTATGTAGATCCAAAACGTGACTTTGCAAGTGTCTTCTTTTCACTGACTCCATTTGTAGATGGCTACGGTGAGTTTAAAGCAGGCGCTTTTCAACGTGCCGCAGCGAAAATGCTCAATGGAGAATAAAAAGAAATAAAATTCAACAGAAAAGGACGCTTCAATAAGAGAAGTGTCCTTTAATAGAGCTTGTTTAAATGATAGAAGCAAAATTCTCAGTAGTCTCCAAGGTTTCCTTTGATGATGGATGGCGTTTCATATTAAAGGTAGGCGTTGTAGCCCATAAATACGGCTCTACATCAGCGCGACTGGAATCATTTCTTGTTGACCTGTCAAAAAGTTTTGGCTATGAGGGTGTATTTCGGTCAAACCCCTCCGAAATTGTTTTTGGTTTAAGGGAAACCCCTGAGTCGCCTCAGCGTGTAGAAGTTATTGCTACATTGCCCCCAGATGTCAATCTGGATAAACTGGCCCAACTGGGTGACCTGCTGAAGGAATATAGCACTGAAACAATGTCGCTTAAAGAAGCCTATCCACGTATCGATGCCATTGAACATGTACAGCCATCGTGGGGAAAGTTTGCTACTATGTTGGGCTATGCTTTTGTTGGCCTTGGCCTTGCAGCCCTTCTGGGTGCTGGTTGGGTTGATCTCTTATTTGCAACAATTTTTACCTTATTTATTTCAACTCTTATTATTACGAGCTGTCAACAAACACTAAAAATTATAAATCCAATTAAAATTAAATTATGAAAAAACTTCTAATTTTTCTATTTAGTTTCCTGATATCCTTATCATATGGTCAGGAAAAAACAAACGTAAATGAAACCTATGATGTGGTCATATTAAACGGCCGGGTAATGGATCCCGAGACCATGTTTGACGATGTGGCAAATGTGGGTATTAAAGATGGAAAAATAGCCATCATAACCAAATCCCAAATCAAAGGAAAAGAAACCATTGACGCTACAGGACATGTAGTTGCGCCTGGTTTTATAGACACTCACTACCATGCAATGGATGTTTTTGCTAGTAAGATGGCGTTAAGAGATGGTGTTACTACCGGTATGGATCTTGAAGCGGGTTCATTCAATGTAAAAGATTGGTACGCTGAGAAAGCAAAAACGGGTTGGCAGGTGAACTACGGTTCATCTGCTAGTTTACTATATAATAGAATGGCTGTGCATGATCCTGATGCTGAATTGAGCGTGCCGGTCGACTTTTCGACTTTACCAACCTATGCTGCAAAAGCTTTTGGAGATGGTGTTCAAGGATGGGCAGAGACGATATCCACAATCGAGGACATGAATAAAATAATGCAGCTATTGGATGAAGATTTAAGGCAAGGAGCCATTGGTCTTGCTGCTCCCATCGCATATATGGCAATTGGACTTAGTAGTTACGAACTTTTTGAAGCTCAAAAGGTGGTTGGAAATTATGGTCGCCTTACATCTGTTCACTCCAGGTATCATCTTTTATCGGAAACACCTACTGAAGCTCCAATCGCCTTTGATGAGGTGTTTACCAATGCAATGTTAGTAGGAGCTCCATTATTAATGGCGCATAACAATGATTATGGCTGGTGGGAAATTGAGGAAAAATTACAAATGGCTAGAGATAAAGGGTTGAATATGTGGTCAGAATATTATCCTTACGCTGCAGGGTCAACAACGATAGCTGCAGCTTTCTTGACCCCTGCTGAGTGGGTAGAAAAACGTGGTTACAAATACGAAGAAACCATCTACGACCCTATTGATGACAAATACCTTACCAACGAAACCTATGCGGCACTGATGAAAAAAGAACCTGGTCGCTCTGTTGTGGTTGAATTTCCTTACAGAAAAGAATGGATGAATAATTGGTTGGCAATTCCTCACATGACTATAGCAGCTGATGCCATGGCTGGTGTTGGTGCTGACGGTAAATTGTTACCATGGGATGCTGATTGGTCTGAATATCGTGGTCATCCGCGAACTTCTGGCTCACGTGGTGCTGTTTTTAGAATGGGACGTGAACAAGGAATCCCACTTATGTTTACCATAGCGCAAGCGAGTTACTGGCCGGCCAAACATTTAGGAGATTGTGGTCTTGAAACCATGAAACAACGTGGTCGTCTTCAGATTGGAAAAATTGCTGACATTACCATTTTTGACCCTGTAAACGTTACAGATAATTCTAGTTTTAAAGTTGGAGAGCATGGAACACCAACAACAGGCATACCTTATGTTCTTGTAAATGGAGTCATTGTGGTAAAAAACAATGAAGTGCTGCCTGTGAAGCCGGGAAAAGAAATTCGTTTCCCAATAGAAGCCAAAGGCAGATTTACTCCAATTGATCGAAACAAATGGTTGAATGAGCATACTATTGGCTTAAATCCAGATCTTATAGATACTCATGTTGATGATGACAATTGTGCAGGAAAAATACTTGATAAAAAACAATAAATATTTAACCAAATAAACTTTAAATTAAAAGATATGAAAAGAACAATTTTTGCCTTATTTATTTCAGCTCTTATTTTTACGAGCTGCCAGCAAACAGCTACTAAAAAAGCTGCCGATCCGAATCAGGAATTTGATGTGGTCATCCTTAATGGCCGAGTAATGGACCCCGAAACCAATTTCGACGGTATTCGAAATGTAGGAGTTAAAGATGGTAAAATTGCCATCATAACCGAAGCCACTATTAATGGTAAAGAAAGTATTGATGCGAAAGGTTTGGTCGTGGCGCCAGGATTTATCGATGGGCACCAACATTGTATTGAGCCCTATCAATACCGGTTGATGCTACGCGACGGTCGTACGACGCTTCTGGACACCGAGATCGGCGCTCACGGGCCAAAGCTCGACGAGTGGTACAAGCGACGAGAAGGAAAAGCACCGGTGAATTTTGGTGTGGCGGTGGCTCACGAATTTGCGCGGGCGGAGGTGTTGGACGGCTTTACCGATTGGAAATATCTCTACAGTCCCGACGCTGGCCAATCCCGTCTCACAAAGGAGGGTTGGTCAAAGACCCGGCCGACCCTGGAGCAGGGTAACCAGATCCTTGCCCTGATTGACCAAGGCTTACAGCAGGGAGGACTTGGAATCGGCTCTACCGTTGGCTACATGCGCGCGGGGGTCTCGGCCCGCGAGATATTCGAACTGCAAAAGCTGGGCGGGCTATACGGCCGCTTTATCAGTATGCATTTCCGCTATACACCGGGCGATGATACCGGCGAAGTCAACGGTATCCAGGAGATGCTCGCAAATGCGGCGGCATTAGGGACACCGGCCATCGCCGCCCATTTCAACAATCCGGGATACAATATGGTGCATGAGCTTTTGATGCGGATACGGGAACGGGGTTACAACGTCTGGGGCGAAATCTATCCATACGCTGCGGGTTCAACAGCTTTAAATGCCGTATTTCTTGAACCCGAAGTTTGGGTGAATGCCCTGGGCAACAAATATGAGGAAACCATACAAGATGTGGCAACCGGTGAGTTCTACACCCAGAAATCGCGTGAGGAGATGCTTAAAAAGGAACCCACACGCCTCGTGCTTGTCTACAAGATCCCGGAATCGGCTATTGTTGACTGGATCAAAATGCCTGGTGTTGCCATTGGCAGCGACGGCATGCCAATGATCCCAGACGACAACCTGACCTGGGACACGCCCTATGAAGATCTGCCCAATACCCACCCGCGGACTTCCGGGTCTTTTGCCACAGTGCTTCGCCTTGCCAGAGAAAACGATATCCCGCTGATGCAGGCCGTATCCATGACCAGTTACAATTATGCAAAGCCGCTGGGTGAGATGGGTTTGAAGTCCATGCAGGTTCGCGGACGGATGCAGGAAGGTATGGTGGCCGATATTACCATTTTCGATCCTGAAACCGTCAGAGACAATTCGACCTACGCAAACGGAGCACTTCCGTCTTCAGGAATCCTTCATGTGCTTGTTAACGGAACCCTTGTCATGAAAGATCAGGAACCACTGAAAGGCGTGAATCCTGGGCAGCCGATCCGCTTCGAACCAGTTAAGAGCAAATTTGAGCCGCTCACCATCGAGGGGTGGAACAATACCTTCTATGCCTCCCCGATCGATTTCGGCGGTGGGATTCCTTGTTGCGACTTCGCCAATGAAAAAGGTCATAAACATTAAAAGCTATAAAGCAGTGTGCCGGGCATTCCTATACCCGGCACATTGTTTTATTAAATACTTATTTGTAATCACAACTAAAAAAATTAAAAAATGAAAACATCTATATTGAAATCTTATATGATGGCTTGTCTCATTGTATTTGCAATTTCAGGCAAGGCACAAGAAGACCATACTAAGGGCGATGAACCAAAATCAGCAGACGAAATAGCGGCAGAATTATCTAATCCAAACACTGCCTTAGGTACTATGAACTTCAATTTTGATTATATAAATTATCAGGGAGATTTGCCTGGTGCGGGAAGCCAAAATAGCTTTACCATGGGTTTTCAGCCTATCCTTCCGGTACCATTAAGTAAGACGGTAAATCTTTTCGTAAGACCTAATATCCCCCTTTATTTTACGCAACCAACATATGGGGCAAATGGATTTGAAAATCAGGGAGTCAATCTGGGAAATATCAGCGCCGATGTTGCTGTAGGTAAAACGTTTCCATCTAAATTCATAGGAATAATTGGTGCATTTGCTAGTTTTCGTACGGCAACCAATGATGCCTTAAAATCAAATTATACCTTATTAGGTCCAGAGTTGATGGTTGCTCAATTGTTTAAATGGGGTGCAGTTGGACTAATGGTAAATCACGCATGGAGTGTTAATCACCTTGATGCAGATCCGGAAAGTTTTACAATTCTTGCAGACGACAATTGGGCTACAGCTGCGGGAGGCGAATCTGCAAGTATTACTTCCGGCCAATATTTTTATGTTGTTGGTGTAGGAAATGGTTGGCAAATCACGGGGACACCAACATATTCCTATAACCACAAAGCGGCAAAAGGAAATAGATTTACACTACCTATTGGTACTGGTGCGACTAAAGTGGTGATTTTTGGTAAAATGCCTATTAAGTTTAATATGCAATATTGGTATTATGTGGCATCACCAGATGCATTTGGTCCACAACATCAAATACGTTTTACTGTTTCGCCTGTTGTTCCATTACCATGGTAAAAGCTCGAATTAAATTCAATAAAAATTATACTTGTTCATAAATAACTCGATGAAACAAGCTCTACTAGTAATATTAATTATCTTGCTATTTGCTCCAAAAGTAGTGAAGGCACAAGATTGGCATCCTGGGGATACAATTAATACGGCTGAAAATGATTCGATCCGAATTAGTGATTTTAGAGATAATATTATTAATTATACGGGACATGATTTGGTAGATGCCGCTTTCCCGAACTCATGGCCCATATTTGGCTCCAAAGCCCGTATGGCTATAGGTGGCTATGTAAGATTGGATTACATCCAGGATTTTAATGGCGGATACGATCGGTTTCAATATGAAATACAGAATGTTCCCGTAGCCGGAGACGGCCGCCCCGATCAAAGTGGCTATATGAACATGCATGCCCGTGAATCGCGCTTCAACTTTGACATTAGAAGCATCTCAGAGGCAGGGACTCCTTTCCAGATATTTATTGAAATGGACTTTTACAACCTTGATCGGGGGCCGTTTAATCAGGCGCCACGATTGCGTCACGCATATGGGGTCATAGGTCGACTACTCGTTGGTAGAACATGGGGTACGCAATCCGATTTGTTTGCCGTTCCAGCTACAGTTGATTTCGCAGCGGGCGATGCTTTAACCGGAACACGAAGAGCTCAAATTCGATGGGAAGATAAGCTTGGAAGTAAGTTTATGTATGCGCTGGGTCTTGAAATGCTTGAGTTTCCGGGCATAGATGGAAGGGATACCGTTGGTCAAGCTAGCCAACAACTTCCTCTTTTGGCCGGTCGAATTACAAAGAAAACCAAAAGGGGTGGTCGATTAATGATAGGTGCTTCGGTCCTTCAACTCCGTTGGGATGGTTTGGGCGATATGCCCAATGCTACGGCAATAGGGTGGGGATTTAGCTTTAGTGGAAGAGAATACTTTGGAACGAAAAAACACTACTTCAGATGGATGGCGAGTTATGGACAGGGTTGGGGGAGTCAAATTGTAGCTACAATAGGCACGCAAAGTTCTGCCATTGTTACGCCACAAGGCACGTTAGAAACAATGCCTGCCTATAATTTAGGCGGTGGAGTTGCATTCCGCCTGTCAAACACACTTGTTACTAATATCAATTCCAACTGGTATTCTATTGATCCATCTCAATATAAAGAAGGATATGATATGAAAGCGGGGATATCTGGTCATGTTAATTTGATTTGGTCTCCAATAAAGAGTATAAATACCGGAGTAGAATTTATAATGGCAAGGCGTACAAATGTGAATGACACACAAGGGACTGGCAAAAGATTGCAATTTATGGTGAAATATCTTTTTTAAACCTAGCATTAATAAAAATATTTGATAAACGGAGCTGTTACAAATCAGATTATTTTATATGAAATATCCATATGTACCAAAAACATACCCACTGTAAATGATTAAAACCAAAAAATGGCTTTATACTTAATAATCAAAAATTTAATCAAATTTAAACAGATGAATAAAATTGTACAAATACCAGTTAAATTGATAATTATCGCTCTGCTGCTTTCAGCAAATGTTGCTTATGCCCAACAATTTAATTCCGATAATTACCTGACTATGCCTAAGGGCATTAGCACTTTTTGTCCTACAGCCGGTGTAAGAAACTCATCATTGTTGATGTCTTTTGCCTTAATTGACCGCTTTGAGTTTTTTTTACAGGGTAACTTGTACCGGGATTATAGAGATGAACAAATTTCTCAACATTTTACAACCACTGTTTACGCAAAGTATATGTTTTGGAAGAATGAAGCAAACACAGGTGGCGGAGGGGTGTTTTTAGGCTTTGGTCAATCGCCTGGTTATTATAACGAAACACAATTTACCGAATTTCATAAAAACATATGGACAGCAGTTCCTATTACCATTCCGTTCCTCAATAACATGTTTTCGTGGGATATTATGCCTGGCGCAATGCTTGACTTCGATCATGGAAACAATAATGAAGCAGCTTTTGGTTTTACTTGGACTACACGTTTGGCTATTTATAGAATAATCCCCAAAACAGCTATTGTAGGTGAATTATACGGTACTGAAGGCGAAGCATACTCCAAACCGGAATATAAAGTTGGCTTGCGTTGGGAACCTAATAGTTTTATTATTCCGGCCATTACTTATGGAGCACGTTTAGATGGTACAAATGGGGCTGGTTTTGAAATAGGAGTAGTTATTTATACGCCTCAATATTTGAAAAAGGACTATATAAAAAATAATACCATTGAATACTAAAACGCTTGTCGAAATCAACAAAACAATTAATATTTCAAATATGAAAAATGTGTATCTTTTATTAGTGGCTGTTTCGCTTTTCCTTCAGGCTCATAGTCAAAAATTGAAAAGGGAAGAAATGATGCTTCAGATTGATTCTTTAAATAAAGTTAATCAGAATCTATCTGTAACTCTTGATTCTGTGAACAATGAAAAAGAGCTGTATTTTGGAATGTATGAAGTAGTGAAAGAAAAGGTTGTTAAAAATGATTTTAATCCTGCGGAAATGGCCAATATTATTGATTCATTAAAAATTAACACCAACTCAAATACTTCGTCACTCATCGAATCCAATACAAGTTTAAAGGATAGTCTGTACCTCATGATTATCAATCTGAATCAGCTGCAACTTGAATTTGACAACCTGAAGGATAGTATAGAACAGAATGAAATAATTCACACCCAGGAGGATGTGATAAAAGCCATTGCCATCGGAAACTTAAAACAGTTAAAGGAACTTTTTGATTCCGGTATTCTCAATGATGAGGAGTTTTTAATACTTAAAAAGAAATACGTAAAAAAATTATAACAGTTAGTAAATTCATTTTATTAAGCACTTTATTCATGTAAGCATCACATTGCGAATATTTACCTCATATACTTTTTGTGAGTTTATGGTAAAAATTAATTCAGGAAGCGTTTATTTTTGTTTTGAATTGCAAAAAGCAAATCGATTTTAATAGAAAAAATCAATGTATTTTATTAACCTATAATAATCATGAGAAACAATTACAAAATCATTAGTATCCTTGTTTTTGCAGTGATATTTCCGGGTGTCATGATTGCCCAGAATGAAAATACTGACGAAAACTATACTGCCTATGACCTCATGTCGGAATATTACAACGATGGTTTCAATCCTTTTAAAAAGAAAAATATTTACATCGGCCTGTCTTTTTCACTGCAAGACCTGCAGCAGGAAAACACGACAGGTTTTTTTCAAAATGTTGTGGATGGGCAAAGTCTTGACTACAACCTTGAGCTTAAAAGTGGATACTACATAAGCGACTATACAATGGTTGGTTTTAATTTTAGCTATGAACACGATAAATTTGAGGGTACAGTATTCCGTGACCCCGATACTTTGCAGTCCAACTCCATGTCCAGATCGTTTGATTTCACCCCCAACATCCGGCCATCCTTTCCGCTAACAAAAAATGAGCGGCTGAGTTTTTTCGTAGAAACAGGGCTTACCTTTGGCTACACCTCAGCACTTACAAGGAATGTTAAAAAGGATGATGAAGTAAATACACAATACACCGAAGGATTTCATTTCAGGGCAGGAATAAGCCCGGGCATTACATTCTTTGCCATGGAAAGTTTTGCTTTTCAAGTACAGTTAAATCTTATCGGTTATGACCTGGCGGTTTTACAACAGTCCACAAATAATGGCCCCGAATCAAGAAGAGTGGATCAAAAAGTAGACGCAAAAATTGATCTTTTATCCTTAAACCTTGGATTATCCTATTATTTTGGTTCAAAGAAATAGCACTAAATTTAACAGAAAATGAAAAGACTTTTGAATATGATGCTGATGCTTGCCATAATCGCAAGCTCGTGTGTGAAAGAAGATTATTTTGGTTTATCACCCTATGGGAATATAAAATCATTTTTGGTGAGCAATCAGGCAGGAAATGCCACGATCAATAACGATTCGATGACTGTGGTGGTTGAGATTCCCGGCGGCATTGATCTTTCGGCAATTACCATACAAACCATGGAAGTATCATCATTTGCATCAGCCGATAAAGCGGTTGGAGATCAACTTGATCTGAATGATCCTGCAACCATAACAGTTATTGCAGAAGATGGTAGCTCACATGTTTGGACTGTAAAATCCTTCGTTGCCAGTGCAAATCCTCAGTTGGATAACTGGCAGTTGGATGAATGGTATCAAACGGCTTCGGATTATTATGAGCCCGGCAATAGCGCCGAATCAACCGTTTGGGGAACCGGAAACCCGGGAACCCAAATACTCAACCAACTGGCCACTACACCTTTTGACCTTGGCGAAAGCAACAAGGCGGCAAAAATGGAAACACTTTATAATGGGCTGATACCGGCTTCATTGGGAATGCCAATTTCCGCAGGCTCGTTGTTCACTGGTTTTTTTAATCCGGATAATCTGGATCCGACAGATCCACAGGCAGCTGTTGAGTTCGGAACCCCCTTTACAGGCCGGCCGGCCAAACTCCGTTTTCGATACCAATATCAGGCAGGAGAGGAAAACAAAGACAGGGAAGGCAATGCGCTGAACTATTCGGATATGTTGGACATTTATGCCTTCCTCGAAATCAGATTCAATGGTGCCGTAAAGCGCCTTGCCACCGCATGGTTCCGAAGCTCTGATGAGGTAGGGGATTTGACAAGTATCGAGATTCTTTTTACTTATGGAGAACTTGATGATTCATTCCCTGACTACATGAAGCCGGCGGACAATGTTTATGTCAGTGTCGATTCAGCTTCTTTCGCCTTACCAACACATATCACCTTTGTTGCCTCCTCCAGCTTTGATGGAGCAAATTTTGCCGGAGCTGTTGGCAGTGTGCTCGTTGTGGATGACATTGAAATGCTGTATGAAGAGTAGTCTCGGATAAATAAATTTTTCTGAAAGACTAATAGGAAACCATTCCTGCATATAACCATGGAGTTTGCGGTCATGATTTTTTAATCGGGTCGCCCTACAAATTAGTTACCTGGCGTTGAGTAATGACCATTTCCAGAGAAAACGGTATTGGAGAATAAGGAGCAGGTAACCGATTTAAATTAATGATTAAATATTTGTTTTTATATTGAAGTGCACCCCCTCTCATCCATACACATTGCCAAGTCGCTAAAAATTCGACACATAAGCCAAAACTTGGCAAAGAGTATGGGATGCCTAACACACGGTCAGACTAGACATGAGGTCTATCCAAAAGTTTTTCAATCAAAAGTCAAGTAGGTCAAAAGATAAACTGAATTCATCATTTTCGAATTGTCAGGTAAAAATCTTCAAAAAAATTTGAAAACAAGAAACAATCTGTATATTTGTTGCACAAAAAATTAAGTCAGATTAACCGACTCATTGAGCAAAAAAATGACCAGGAAATCTCAAATAGAAGTTGAAAACAAACTGATCTCGATTGTTCAGCAAAATTAACAGGACTTTATCAGCCTGACCGACATGGTTCGGGGCGAAGAAGGATCCAACCATATCCGCAACTGGATGAGAAACCGGAATACCGTTGAGTTTCTTGGTCTTTGGGAAACTTTGAACAACCCGAATTTTAAACCTGTCGAATTCGACACCTTTAGAAAACAAGCCGGACTGAACAGCTTTAACCTGACTCCCAAAAAATGGATCGAAGCTACAAATGCAATCGGACTAATTTCAAAATCCGGACGTTATGGCGGCACTTATGCCCACAAAGATTTAGCCTTTGAATTAGGCTTGTGGATAAGTCCAATGTTCAAATTGTTGCTCATCAAGGAATACCAGCTATTAAAAGAAATCGAGAGCAATCAGTACAACCTTGAATGGAACGTAAAAAGGATTCTGACCAAAACAAATTACCAAATTCATACGGATGCTGTTAGGGATTACATTTTACCCGAAATGAATTACGAAAAGGACAAGGAGTGGCTGATTTATGCTGAGGAAGCCGATTTATTGAATGTTGTACTCTTTAACTGCACGGCAAAAGACTGGCGGGATACCAATCCTGAGCAAGCAAAGAAAGGATTAAACATTAGAGATTTTGCGAGCATCAACGAGTTGTTAGTCCTTGCAAATCTCGAAAGCCTTAACTCAATCCTGATACGCAACAAAATTGACAAAGCTGAAAGATTCAGGCAGCTAAAGGATATTGCTGCATTGCAGAAAAAATCGTTGGATGAAAAAGACTTTTTGAAAGCATTGAAAAAACTATCGGATGATGTTTACATCAACTATTCCGACAGAAAGAAACTGAACGAGGAAAATGATTGATAACAATAGATTTTGATATGACATAATGAACTTTCAACTTCTGTGTCTTTTGCAGGTGATTCATGGGGTGACTTACACTGAATCTGGCGGGAGTCACCCCGTGAATTCTATCAAATGACCACTAAACTATCATCTTCCGTGGCTCTTGCAGATGATTCACGGGGTGACTGCAGCATAATTTGCCTGAAATTGGAACGGACATGAGGTCTATTCAAAAGTTTACCAGTCAAAAGAGAGTAATGCCCCTTGTGCAGAAAAAATGTTAAAAAAATAGAATCGCCTGTTGATGTTTTGAAAATCATTACCTTTGCTTTGACATTTTCAGTTCATTGAACAATGAAAAAATTAAAATAGGTGCAAACCGTACAATATTTCCTTCCAGGATCAAATCAGTGTACAGTTTTGCCGTATCAATAAACGAGTTACCTGCAAGGCATAAGAAGTTCTTATAATTCTTCACATAAGATAAAAATTTAATGGAATAAGAAAGTTATTAACCCTAAAAATCATTAAAAAATGAAAAAGAATCATCTTTACCTGCTTATTACCTTTATTACGGTATCCTTATTTCTATTTTATGGATGCAAAAAAAAGGACACACCCGAGCCTGAAGAGCTATTATTGGGAGATCAGGAGTTGCCCTATACGTGGAGAAACTGGATGGGCCATGTTGCAGATTCGATTTACCTAAACCAACTCACTATTCCCGGAACACATGATGCAGGCGCTGATAAACACACCTCCGACCTTGGTTCTCTAGTTGCACCATTTGCTATATGTCAGGATTTCAGTATTCCCAGTCAATTAGCTCTGGGAGTTCGATGGTTTGATATCAGATTGTGTTATGATGATAACCTAACTCTACATCATAGTGATTTGTCTTTGGCTAAAAACTTTAAAGATGTCCTCCATTATTGTGTTGTATTTTTAAATGACCACCCTACAGAAACTGTAATTTTAATGATCAAGCAAGAACATTCGAATGCTAGTGATAAAGATTTCAGTGAAAAGGTGTATAGTCAAATACAGGATCGTGGTTTATATAACTTTTTCCTGGAGGACAGGGTGCCAAAACTTGGTGAGGTTAGGGGGTTAATCTATATCGTTAGAAGATTTCACAAGGAATTCAGTCATTCACTTGGAGTCTACGCAGATTGGCCGGATAATACAACAGGATCATACCATGAGTATAATGGAATAGGTTGGTATGTTCAGGACCATTACAGCTTAAACACTGTATCAGATAATACCAAATATCAAGAAGTGAAACATAATATTCAGCTTGCTCATGAGGAAACCTATAACAATGTGTTTCACTTGAATTTTGTGAGTGGTGAAAGGGTTGCGAGTGGTGAAACGTTGTGGGAAACAGCAGAATATATAAATCCGATGGTTGATGATTATATTAAAGATCTCGGTGATTCTTATACCAATTGTGGGGTTATTATGATAAATTTTGCTGGTGGTGGCGATGTTAGTAGCGGACCAAGAAATTGTGTGCCTCATTTTCTTCAGCATATTCTTGAACGCAATGATGGTGTGCCTTATTAAAAACCTGTATTAATTGATTTTTATAAATATATGAAGCCCAGCAGGTAACGTGCCGCTAATCGCAACAAGGCTAACGTAATCTTGCTTGGTAAAGATGTTGCCTTTGCTGCGTTTAGCGGCCGCACGTTAACTCATCTCCCCCAACCCTCTATGAACTATCTTTCGTTGAAGGAGTTTTGAAAGAACCTTGCATCGGGTTTCATCCTGAGATTTGAATAGGACTAAGCAATTCTTCCATCAAAGTGGAATTGGCATAATCTCCAGTCCAAAATCTCTCCAAATCCAAAAAATTGTCAATTTTGGCCGCTTGTGGTGGTCAATATGCTTACTTTTGCCACCTTAATTTTAAGCCGAAATCTTATGAAAATTTCCTATAACTGGCTCAAAGAGTACGTGCATCTTGATCTTGCGCCGGAAGAAGCAGCCCGGATACTTACCAACACCGGTCTTGAGGTGGAGAGCATCGAGAAGTTTGAAAGCCTGAAGGGTGGGTTGAAAGGTGTGGTGATTAGCGAGGTGAAGAGCTGCGCCAAGCACCCGGATGCCGACAAACTGAGTGTGACCACCGTGGATGTTGGCGGCGGCGTGATCCTGCCTGTCGTTTGCGGAGCGCCCAACGTGGCTGCCGGGCAAAAGGTGGTGGTGGCCACTGTTGGTACTACAATCTACATGGGCGACAAATCCTTTGAGATCAAAAAGGCAAAGATACGCGGCGAGGTTTCCGAAGGGATGATCTGCGCCGAGGATGAGTTGGGTTTAGGGACTTCCCACGAAGGGATCATGGTGCTGCCGGCCGATGCTGAAGTTGGAACGCCTGCAAGTGAATATTTCCAGATCGAGGAAGATTATGTTTTTGAAGTCGGCCTTACGCCCAACCGCACCGACGCCATGTCGCATATCGGCGTGGCCCGCGACCTGATTGCCTCGCTGAACCTGCGAAGCGCCACCGATCCGCTCAGGTTGTTTATGCCGGATGAGGGGAGTTTTATACCAGACAACAACAGCCGGCCGTTTGAAGTCATCATCGAAGATGAGGAGGCTTGTCCGAGGTATTCCGGCGTGACCATGACCGGCGTTGAAGTGAAGGAGTCGCCGGAGTGGCTCAAAAACCGGCTGCTGGCCATCGGCCTCCGCCCCATCAACAACCTGGTTGACATCAGCAATTACATTTTGCACGAAACCGGCCATCCCAACCACTTTTTCGATGCCGACAAAATTGCCGGCGGCAAGGTGATCATCAAAAAAGAACCCAAAGGGACAATGTTTACCACGCTGGACGAAGTGGAACGCGAGCTTTCGGGCGAAGACCTGATGATTTGCGACGAAGAAAAGGGAATGTGCATGGCCGGCGTTTTTGGCGGGATGCACTCCGGAGTGACCGAAAGCACAAAGAATATTTTTATCGAAAGCGCCTTTTTCGACCCGAAAACCATCCGGAAAACAGCCCGCTACCACGGACTGAACACCGATTCGTCGTTCCGTTTCGAGCGTGGCGCAGACCCCAATGCTACCGTTTATGTCCTTAAACTGGCAGCGATGATGGTCAAAAGGATTGCCGGCGGAACCATCGCTTCGGAGATCGTGGACGTTTATCCAAAGCCCATTAAGAAGAAAATGGTGAAGCTACAGTATAACAATGTAAACCGGCTGATCGGGCAGGTCATTCCTACCGATAAAATCAAAGATATCCTGGTGTGGCTGGGCATGGAACCGCATTGCGAAACCGAAGAGGGGCTGCTGGTGGATGTTCCTACCTTCAAAGCCGACGTGACCCGCGAAGCCGATGTGATTGAGGAAATCCTCCGCATCTATGGCTATAACAATATCGAAATCCCGGCACAGTTGCGCTCCTCGCTCTCACACATCGAAAAGCCCGATGCCGAGCAATTGCAGAATATTATTGCCGATTACCTGGCCGGCAACGGTTTTTATGAAACCATGAACAACTCCCTTACACGGGGAGGCTATGCTGAAAAACTGGGGATTTATACCGAAGAAAACAATGTCAAAATTCTCAATCCCCTCAGCGCCGACCTGAACGTGATGCGGCAAAGCCTGATTACTTCTGGGTTGGAAACCATCCTTTACAACCTGAACCGTAAAAATCTCAACCTGAAACTTTTTGAGTTTGGAAAAGTTTATGCTAAGGGAAAGGGAAAAGAGGGGAAAAATCCGCTGGATAAATACCACGAAGCCAAACACCTGGCCATTTTTGTAACCGGAAAGGTGAACAACGAGAGCTGGTACCAGCAGGAAAAAGAGGCCGATTTCTTTTTCCTGAAAAATATTGTTTACAACATCCTGAAGCGGCTCGGCCTGGATGAAAGCCGCTTTGCACAGGAGCAGGTTTCGGGGCTGGTTCTGGAGACGGGCGTTCGCCTGTCGCTGAACAACAAAACGGTTGTGGATTTTGGGTTGATGAGCAAAAAGCTGCTGCATCAGTTCGATATCCGCCAGGCAGTTTTTATGGCCAACTTCAACTGGGATTTGATTTTGCAGGCCATGAAGCAGCATAAAGTCACCTACAAGGCGGTGACAAAATTCCCCGAAGTCCGCCGCGACCTCGCTTTAGTGGTGGATCAGGAGGTTGAATTTGAAACTTTGAAAAAGATCGCCTTCGACGCGGAAAAATATTTGCTGAAACAAGTCAGCCTTTTTGACGTGTATGAAGGGGAAAAAATCGGCCAGGGGAAAAAATCGTACGCTTTAAGCTTCATCCTGCAGGATGAAGAAAAAACCCTTACTGATAAAGAGATTGATAAAACAATGGCTAAAATTCTCAGGCTATTTGAAACAAAAGCTAATGCGGTACTCAGGTAGTTTTTACAGAAATATTTCAATAATGAATAAAGATGCCACTTGACCCCTAAATCCCCTAAAGGGGACTTTCCCAAACTGCTGAATTTTATCGGCTCCCCTTTAGGGGTCGGGGGTAAAACCGATAAAAATCAGCAGGTTGAATGGATCAGCACTAAATTTTACTTTAATAAACCTTCTTTCAAATGGAAAAACAATTTTCGATCAGCCCATCCGGTGAAAAATATGCATTACCCGAAAAAGCTGATTTCCCTTCTGAATTCGAAAGGGTAAAAGCGCTCACAGAGGTAGCCCGTGAACAGGGTAAAGAAATCGTGGTTGTGATGGGTGTGGGTTTTGTTGGCGCCGTGATGGCCGCCATCGTGGCTGATACTATGGATGAAAATGGTCGTGACACCAAGTTTGTGATCGGTTGCCAGCGTCCAAGCACACGCAGCTACTGGAAAATCCCGATGCTGAACAAGGGTGTTTCGCCAGTGAAAGCTGAAGATCCGGAAGTTGATCTTCTGATCTCGCGATGTGTAACCCAAAAGAAAACGCTGATCGCCACTTACAACAGCGACGTGCTTAAACTTGCAGATGTCGTGGTTGTTGACGTACAATGCGATTATGAGAAGAAAGAGCTGGGAAACATGCGCAGCGGAGAGGCAGACATGGCAGCGTTGGAGGCCACCATGCGCACCATCGGTGAAACGATATTGCCACACTGCCTTGTGCTGATCGAAACCACCGTGGCGCCCGGAACTACGGAGTTTGTGGCCTGGCCGATTTTGAAAAAAGCGTTTGCCAAAAGAGGATTGAAAGAGACACCACTTTTGGCGCACAGCTTCGAGCGGGTGATGCCAGGAAAGGAATATGTTTCGAGTATCCGCGATTTCTGGCGGGTGTGCAGCGGTTGTGATGAGGAAGCCCGCCGCCGCGTTGAAAAATTCCTTCACGAAGTGCTCAATACCAAAGATTTCCCGCTGACCGTAATGGATCGCCCGATTGAATCGGAAACCACCAAAATTGTCGAAAACTCTTACAGGGCAACCATTCTGGCGTACCTGCACGAGTGGAGCATCTTTGCCGAGCGAAACGGGGTTGACCTGATCAAAGTAATTAACGCCATTAAAATGCGCCCAACCCACAGCAACATGATCTTCCCCGGCCCGGGAATCGGCGGCTATTGCCTGCCCAAGGACGGTGGATTGGGATATTGGGCATACCGCCATATTTTAGGTTTTGAAGATGGTGATGATCTTTTTAAAATTACCCCTACCGCCATTGACATCAACGACACACGCGGGCTGCATGTGGCGCAACTGGTACGCGATGCCCTCCGGAACATGGCGCGCTATATCGCCGGTTCGCAAGTGCTGATCTGCGGCGCCAGCTACCGCGAAGATGTGGGCGACACCCGCTACAGCGGCAGCGAAATGGTGGCTAGAAAACTCACCGAAATGGGCGCCGAAATCAGGGTGCACGACCCCTTTGTTGACCATTGGTACGAAATGGAAAATCAGGATACCTATCCATCACCAAAATCCTCCTGGAAACGCTTTTTCAGAAACCAGGAGCACCTCAGCGAAATCAAAGTCGAAAAGGATTTGCCAAAATCACTTTCCGGAGTAGATGCGATGATTTTTGCCGTTCCACACTCGGCTTACAAGAACCTCAAACCTGAAGATATTGTTGAATGGGCCGGCGGACCGATTGCAGTAATTGATGCCTTCGGTATGTTGCCCGACGACAAAATCCGGAGATATTTCGAACTGGGATGCGAGGTGAAAGCATTGGGGCGCGGACACGTGCAGCGAATTAAGAAAGAGGTGAAAGGGTAATTGGTTCCTAGACACAAAACCTTAATGGGTTTATCATACCGGTGTCAGTAATCAATCTTTCGAAGAAAAGATAAGTCTGAAGCCGCTTCCGTGGATATTTACAATCTCGATGGACGGATCATCTTTGAAGTATTTCCGGAGTTTGGTGATAAAGACATCCATGCTTCGTGTGGTGAAATAATTATCTTCTCCCCAGATTTTTTTAAGCGCGATGTCCCTTGGTAAAACATTTCCAGATTTGTGGTACAACATCAGCAGCAACTCCGCCTCGCGGGGCGAAAGTTTTTGCTCCATGCCATGAAGTAAAATTTTCCGGTGCGAATAGTTGAACAGATATTTCCCAATTTTCAACTCATCGGTATCTTCTTTTTGACCCTGCTGAATTACATTCCTTTTGAGGATGGCCTGGATTTTACAGAGTAAAACCTCGGAGTCGAACGGCTTGGTGATATAGTCGTCGGCGCCAAGCTGATAACCTTGTAAAATGTCTTGTTTGAGTGTTTTGGCCGTCAGAAAAATGATAGGAATACTATTATTGATAAGTTTTATTTCTTTCGCAATCTGAAAACCATCTACGTTTGGAAGCATAACATCGAGGATGCAAATATCAAATTCCTCTGTGCGAAACTCGCTGAGGGCATATTTTCCGTCGTCAATCCAGTGGACGAGGTAATCATTAATTTCGAGGTATGATTTTAGCACGGCGCCAAAATTATGGTCATCTTCGACAAGGAAAATATGAACTTTGTGTCCCATTATTCCTGGTTTTTATAGGGTAATATTATGCTAAAACGGCTACCTTTACCCGGCTCACTCTCCACTTCGATTTTTCCTTCAAATGCCAGCACAATCGCTTTTACATAACTCAGGCCTAAACCAAATCCCTTTACATTATGAATGTTTCCGGTAGGGACCCGGTAGAACCTGTCGAAAATCTTCTGTTGAGCCTCTTTACTGATACCCACTCCATTGTCTTCCACCGAAATACAGATTCCTTCGGTAGTGTTCCCGGTGATAACTTTGATAAAGGGCTTTTCGCCTGAATATTTGATGGCATTATCCAGCAGGTTGGTGATGACGTTGTAAAGATGATTTTCGTCACTTTGAATCATTGATACCTCCGCATTCAAATTCAGCACGACTTCTCCCTCCTGCTGTTCCAGTAATAACTTGATATTGTTCACCGCACGGTGTATTACTTCGTGAACATCAACTGCTTTCACCTGAAGGTCAAAATCCCGCTTATCAATCAACGCCATTTGAAGCACATTCTCAACCTGAGCGTTCATTCGGCTGTTTTCTTCTTTGATAATGTTGGTGAAATATTTCACTTTGTCAGGAAATTCGAGCACCTTAGGATTATTTATCGAATCGGCGGCGAGTGAAATGGTGGCTATGGGGGTTTTAAATTCATGGGTCATATTATTGATAAAATCAGATTTGATTTCGGAAAATTTCTTCTGCTTCAAAATTACCGATATGGTCACCGAAAAGGTGATGATAATAATAAGGGTAAAAATGATGGAACCAAGCAAAAGAAAGAAAATAGATTCCAAAAGAAATCTTTGCCGGGTGGGAAATGTCAATAACAGGTAATTTGGCCGCTGGAAAATATCATTTGGGAAAAGGCTGATCCGGTAAGGACTTTCAAGATTTTTTTCAGTAAATCCGTCAGATTTAACAGGTATTAGTTCGTCGCCGGTACCAGTGATTACCGCAAACTCAAATTCATCCATAAGTCCTTTTTCAACCAATGATTTTCTCAACTGCCCTTCGAGGTAATTTTTATCGAGCCTTTGTTCGATGGGCTGGCGAAAACTTTCGACCTCCACCACCATTTTACTCAACATATCGCTCAATTCAAACGATCGTTTTTCCAGCTTAAACGATGCGTTAATGGTGATTTGCGTTGAATCGTCTCTTTTTTTGAAAGCAATAATTTGTTCGTCATTTTTTGGTTCTGGTAAAAGGGAATCGTCAAAAGTTGTTGTTACCACTACCTGTTGTGGAGAAGACTGATCAAAAACGTACATTGCCTGGGTTGAATCTATGAAACGATAAATCTGATTGCTGGTTATTAAGTCTTTTTCGAGCCATTCCAATTTATCGTTCATAACATCAAATTCTAAAAGACGGGCATTTAACGAATCGCTCAACTTGAGTTGATACTCCATCAGTGAGTCGAGGTCCTGAATGTGAAAATCGAATTGATGTTCTATTTCATTCAGGTTTCTGGCAATCAGCAGGTAATTTTCTTTTTTTTCCAGCTTGGCTACAACATCGGTCAGGGCATCGTTCACCTTACGGTCGAATTGCTCCTTCTGGATCGAAACAGCATTTTGAATCCAGAGCAATTGTACAGTAATGATTCCTGCCAGCGACACACTCATCAGAACGATGATAAGTAGTAATGTTTTCTTATTCATGCTTCAAAAGTACATATTAAAACACGCATAATTGTAACTTTAACTTTTCCTTAACCTTTGTTAACCTAACCTTAACTAAACACGAAGCCAGTGAGTTATAGTTTTGCATCGTAAAACGAACATTAACCTTTATAAAAATTCGGAGGACTAAAACATGAGAACAACTGCAGAAAACATTAAAATGGTAGTAACCTTGCTTGTAGCTGCTTTGTGTATTATCGCGCTGGGAGCATCACTGTTTGCACAGGAACGCAATGAAGAAATTAAAACTGAGCGGACAAAAATTGTGACGCTCAAAATTGTTGAAGATGAAAACGGAAAAATTACCACAGTGGACACAACCTTTGTTTATAATGGGGATGATTCGGATGACCCTGTTTTCTTCTGGAATGATAAAAATAATCTGCAATATGAATTAAGGAAACTGGATTCGATCAAATTCAATGTTGATTTTGAAAGCTTTTCATTTGACAGTATCGAGAAATCGATGATTTTCGTACAATCAAAAATCAATGATGAAATGAAAGCGTTGGAGAAAGAAATGGAAAAACTGCATCAAAGCTTTCAATGGGCGGATTCAATGGAAACCTTGGGTATGAAGCAATTTTGGGTTACCGTTGATGATACCGGGAAAAAAACCAACGCCGAAAAACAAATCAAAATCATTAAAGGGGATAATGACCAGATAATTTTTGTAGGATCGCCTGATACAACCATTAAAACCAATGGTCAAACGATTATGATTACCCATGGAATTGATGATAAAGCCTCCAGACAAACGAAGACTGTTACACTAACCACTGAGTTCGATGCGGAGGATGGGGAAGAAAAAACGATTACAATAGTTGTTGATGGCGATGATGTTGATATCCGGGAACTGGAAGATGGGGAAAAAATTGTCATTGTTAAGTCAAACGTTTCAGTTCACACAACTGAGAACGTGACTGTTGAAGAGTTGAAAACAGCAGGAATAGAAACGGGAAATGGTGAACTTGAACCCATTGACCTTACATTCGCCCCTAACCCAAATAATGGCACTTTTAACCTGAGTTTCTCATTAAAAGAAAAGGGCACGGTTTCCATTAATATTTTCGATATCAACGGAAGTTTGGTTTATTCCGAAACACTGAAGGATTTTGAAGGAAAATACAACAAAGAAATTGACATTTCCGGAAAAGGTACAGGCCCCTTTTTCCTGCAGATTATTCAGGGTATCTACGATATTGTCAAAAAGATAATGATTCAATAGAGCTAAAATTATTCAGAATTAAATGATTAAAAGGGGCCAAAAAGCCCCTTTTAAAGTTTTGAAAACTGGAATATCATTATTGCCAACTACTTTTTGCCAACTTTAGCAATTTAATTCCTGTTGATATTATTCAGATCCTCAAAAGCCAGTTCGAGCCGTTTGATCATCGCAACCTGAGCTTCACGCAGCCATTTGCGCGGGTCGTAGTATTTCTTGTTGGGCTTGTCTTCGCCTTCGGGATTTCCGATTTGTCCCTGCAGGTAGCCTTCATTTTTCTTGTAAAAATTCAGCACGCCTTCCCAGGTAGCCCACTGGGTGTCGGTGTCAATGTTCATCTTGATCACGCCGTAACTGATCCCTTCACGAATTTCTTCCCTCGATGAACCTGATCCGCCATGGAACACGAAATTTACCGGATTTGGTCCGGTGTTGAATTTCTTCTGGATGTAATCCTGTGAGTTTTTCAGGATAATGGGTTGCAGCTTCACATTACCCGGTTTGTAAACGCCGTGCACATTACCAAAAGCAGCAGCAATTGTAAACCGGTCGCTCACCTTTTTCAACTCTTCATAAGCATAGGCAACTTCCTGCGGTTGAGTGTAGAGTTTTGAACTGTCAACGCCTGAGTTATCCACGCCATCTTCTTCGCCTCCGGTAATCCCCAGTTCGATTTCGAGGGTCATCCCGATCTTGCTCATTCTTGCGAGGTACTTCTTGCAGATTTCGATGTTTTCGTGCAACGGCTCCTCGGAAAGGTCGAGCATGTGAGAGCTGTACAACGGTTTTCCGTGTTCTTTGTAAAAAGCTTCGCCGGCATCAAGCAGCCCGTCAATCCAAGGGAGAAGTTTTTTGGCGGCATGGTCGGTGTGAAGTATCACCGGTACGCCGTACATTTCTGCCACCCTGTGAATGTGCATGGCGCCCGATATGCCCCCGGCAATGGCTGCCTGTTCGTTTTGATTGGACAAACCCTTGCCTGCGTAAAAAGCGGCGCCACCATTCGAAAACTGAATGATTACGGGAGAGTTAACTTTTTTAGCAGCTTCCAGCACAGCGTTCACCGAATCGGTGCCAACAACGTTTACTGCCGGCAGCGCAAACTGGTTTTTCTTTGCAATTTCGAATACTTTCTGAACATCATCTCCGGTCACAACGCCGGGTTTTACTGAATCGAATATTTTTTCTGACATGGTTTCTTTGTTTAAAATTAATTGGCGGCAAAAATAATGATTTTTGAAGGGTTGGGTTGTTGATTTCCCTTTTAATTAATAGCTGCCAGAAAACGCTTCATGTTGAAAATCATTGGTTGCCCCAACCCTCCCGAAGTCTCGGGATAAATTCCGGGAGCCTGATTTTCAACGATTTACTCCCTTTAGGGTGGGGTAATTAAATCGTTGAAAATCATATTCAGAGTGTTTTCTGGCAGGTACTAATAAAACGTGAACGCTAAAAAGCAGTTTTAAAGTTCGGAGAAATCTATCTTTGCAAAAATTTTCCCGACTATGAATTTTGTTGAAGAACTGAACTGGCGTGGCATGATCCACGATATGACTCCCGGTCTTGAAGATCAATTGGCCAAAGAAATGACAACCGCCTACGTTGGTATTGACCCAACTGCAGATTCGCTGCACATCGGTCACCTGGTGTCAGTGATGATGCTGAAACATTTCCAGGTTTGCGGCCACCGTCCGATTGTGCTGATTGGCGGTGCAACAGGTATGATTGGCGACCCGTCAGGAAAATCCAAAGAACGCAACCTGCTGGATGAACCTACTTTGCGCCACAATCAGGAATCCATTAAAAACCAATTGGCACATTTTCTCGATTTTGGCGATGATAAGCCCAACGGCGCATTGATGGTGAACAACTACGACTGGATGAAAAACTACAGTTTCCTGCAGTTTATCCGCGAAATCGGTAAGCACCTCACCGTTAATTATATGATGTCGAAAGACTCGGTGAAATCGCGGCTCAGTTCCGAATCAAATGAAGGAATGTCGTTTACTGAGTTTTCTTATCAGCTCGTCCAGGGAACTGATTTTCTGGTGCTTTACCAGGATCACAACTGCAAACTTCAGATGGGCGGATCGGACCAATGGGGAAATATTGTTACCGGAACCGAATTGATCCGGCGCAAACTGGGACATGAAGCTCAGGCTTTTGCCATGACCTGCCCGCTGATTACCAAAGCCGACGGCGGCAAATTCGGAAAAACAGAGGAAGGCAACGTGTGGCTCGATCCGGAAAAAACAACTCCTTATGCCTTTTACCAGTTTTGGTTAAATACCTCCGATGATGATGCTGCCCGCTACATAAAAATATTTACCCTGCTTTCGAAAGAAGAAGTTGAACGGTTGATTGAAGAGCATCAAAAAGCTCCGCACATGCGGGAATTACAAAAAGTGCTGGCTAGGGAAGTGACCACGATGATTCACTCACAGGAGGACTACGAAACCGCCGTAGATGCCAGTGAAATCCTTTTTGGAAAAGGAACCACCGAAACTTTAAAAAAGATGAAAGAGAATGTTCTGTTGAGCATTTTCGAGGGTGTGCCTCAAACCAAGGTAAACCTCAGCGACATCAGCGCCGGTATTCCGGTGGTGGATTTTCTGACTGATTTCACCAAAATCATTCCCTCAAAACGCGAGGCCAGAGAGTTTTTGAAAAATAATGCCATCTCTATTAATAAAGAAAAAGCAGCAGAGGAGCTTGTTGTGAACACTGACTTGCTGCTTCAGGGCAAATACATTCTTGTTCAACGCGGAAAAAAGAACTACTATCTCGTAATTTGTGGCTAAGAATTGTTTAAATAGTTATTTTTGTAAAAAATCGTTTTGAATAAACCAAAAGGCAATCAATTGATCAAATATGAATATTCAAACTGAAAAATTAGATCTAATTGGTTGGATATCAAAACTCAATGACAACTTAATAGTTGATAGATTGAGGCAAATTAAAGATGATTATTCAAAATCCGAAGATTGGTGGGATTCATTAAATAAAGAGGAGATAGAATCTATAAAAAGAGGACTTAAAGATTTCGAAGAAGGTAAAACACATTCTAACGAAACCACCCGCAGGGTTTATGAAAGATACCTATAAAATAGTTTAGTCCGATGAAGCCCTGACCAACTTGAAAAGTATTATTGAGTATCTTGAAAGGAAATGGACTGAAAAAGGAATTTCCAATTTCGCCCAACTTCTTGACAAACAATTAAAACGTATTGAAAATAATCCATTTCTCTTTCCTGAAACCGAAAAGTCTAATGAATTGCGAAAGTCTGTTCTATCCAAAAAAATATCAATCTATTACCGGGTTGTCAAATTTGAAATAAGGATAATAACGTTATTCGATAACAGGCAGAATCCAAAATTCCTTGCAGATAAGTAAATGAGGCTGTTTTAAAAGTCTTTCATTTTGGCTTTCATAGTTGTTTATTGTTATTAATTTCGAGCCAACCAAAGGTTAAGAAACTAAATTTCTCCCTGTGAAAGAAAAGCCCGTCGGGGATTATCAAGTTTCATCTTTGCGGCTCTCTGCGTAAAAACTCTGCAGTTCTCTGCGGTTTAACCTTATGTTTTTGTTACCGCAGAGAAACGCTAAGAAGGCGCAAAGAACCGCAGAGTAAAAACTTTTCTACGGCTCAGAGAAGAGATCATTTGTGGATTAGCAGGCAGCCCCATCGGAGGGGCAAGTAAAAAGTCAATCAATGTAAACAATCCCGTACGTACGGGAGTTAGTTTTGCCAATTAAGCGCCTATCCACCAAATGATTCAACTTTGCTATTTTCATGCACATCCAGCACTGCTCTGCCGGATGGATCGACATTGTTCCGGAATTTTTCATCCCAGGCCAGTGCTTCGGCAGTGCTGCAGGCGATGGATGGAACTGAAGGCACACAGGCTGCAGCTTCCTGTGAAGGAAAATGCTCGCTGAAAATCTCGCGATAGCGGTATTCTTCTTTTGACATTGGAGGATTGACTGGAAACCGGAATGCTGCATTTTTCATCTGCTCATCGGTCACCTGATCGGCTGCCACCTGCTTTAAGGTATCAATCCAGCCGTAACCCACTCCGTCAGAAAACTGCTCTTTCTGTCGCCAGGTAACGCTTTCGGGTAAATAATCCTCAAACGCTTTGCGTAACACCCATTTCTCAATCCGGCCGTTGCGCGAAAGTTTATCTTGCGGGTTTAGACGCATGGCAACATCCATAAATTCTTTATCAAGAAACGGAACACGACCTTCAACACCCCATGCCGCCAGCGATTTGTTAGCACGCAGGCAATCGTAGAGATGAAGCTTGCTTAATTTTCTCACTGTTTCTTCGTGAAAAGCCCTTGCATCAGGCGCTTTGTGGAAATAAAGATAACCCCCGAAAATTTCATCAGCCCCTTCGCCGGTAAGCACCATTTTAATACCCATTGATTTGATCACCCGTGCCATGAGGTACATAGGCGTCGAAGCCCTCACCGTGGTTACATCGTAGGTTTCCAGGTGATAAATTACATCCCGGATGGCATCCAATCCCTCCTGGATGGTGTATTTGATTTCGTGGTGAACCGATCCGATGTGTTCGGCAACTTTACGCGAGGCTTCCACATCCGGTGATCCTTCGAGGCCAATGACAAACGAATGCAGTTGCGGCCACCAGGCTTCCTGCGTGTCATCGCTTTCGATTCGATGTGCAGCATATTTCTTTGCAATAGCCGAAATAATGGACGAGTCAAGTCCGCCGGACAAAAGAACGCCATAAGGCACATCAGACATCAGTTGCCGGTGCACAGCATCTTCGAGGGCTTTACGCAATTCAGCAATATCGGTACTATTCTCTTTAACGTTCTCATAATCCAGCCATTCGCGCTTGTACCAGCGTTGCGGCTCGCGATCATCACTGGTAAGATAATGTCCCGGAGGAAATTCCCTGATTAGGGTGCAGTGCCCTTCGAGGGCTTTTAGTTCTGAACTAACATAAAATTGTCCATACTGATCCCAACCCATATACAATGGAATGATTCCTATATGATCGCGGGCAATCAGGTAACTATCTTTTTCCTTGTCGTACAAGGCAAATGCAAAGATGCCGCTCAGTTCCTCCAGAAATTCCTTTCCCGATTCCCTGTAAAGTGCAAGAATCACTTCACAGTCAGATTGGGTTAAAAATTCGTAGCTGCTTCCAATTCGCTCCCTTATGTGTAAATGGTTGTAAATCTCACCATTTACCGAAAGAATAAGGTTTTTATCTTTGCTCACCAGGGGTTGACCTCCCGAGCTGGGATCAACTATTGAAAGACGTTCATGGGCTAAAACGGCAGTTTCGCAACTGTAAAGCCCACTCCAATCGGGGCCTCGATGACGAACTTTCTTCGACATCTCAAGTACCTTTGACCGCATTGACTGCAAGGGCTGATTTACATTAAACACACATACAATTCCACACATAAATCAAATTTGGTTTGGTTTAATAAATGAAAAACAGGGTTCCGTCAGGCAGAACAAAGATTTCTAACAGATAAAAACAAAAGAAGTTTTACCAGGGCGATTAATACCAATATAAATCGGTCTGTTTTGGGTAGGAATTTATTGGTCTTTCTTATTTTCCCCTCTTTGCTCTTCCCACATCTGCTTAAATGTTTTCGAAGTAAATACGGGTAATGTGCGCCGAGGCCCCCATACTTTTTTCATTAGCATCCGCATGGCCACGTTTTTCAATTTCCCGCCGCCTGCATCCATCATCTTGCGTTTTTTCATGGCTTTTTTTGCCCACTTTTGAGCAAAGCGCTCCGATTTTTTGGTGAAGCCAAGCTTTACCGACTCATTTCGGTTGACCAGTAGTAACTCATGCAGATTGATTTTTACCGGGCATACTTCCGTACATCTGCCACACAAGGAGGAAGCAAAACTCAGGTGCTTGTAGTCTTTCATCCCTTTGAGATGAGGTGTAATCACTGAACCGATAGGGCCGGTATAGGTTGCATTGTAAGTGTAACCGCCAATGTTTTTGTAAACCGGGCAGGCATTCAGGCAGGCGCCACATCGAATGCACGATAAAGCCCGACGCTGTTCTTTGTGTCTTAGTATTTCGGTTCGTCCATTATCGAGTAAAACAACATACATTTCCAAAGGACCATCAATTTCACCTGTTTGGCGTGGCCCGGATATGATGGAATTGTAAACGGTCATATTTTGGCCTGTACCGTGCGTAGCTAAAAGTGGCCAAAACAAATCAAGATCGCGGATTGAAGGAATAATTCTTTCGATACCGGCAACAGCAATGTGAATCCTGGGCATCGAAAATGACAAAACACCATTTCCCTCATTCTCAGTGAGGGCTATGGATCCGGTGTCGGCTATCAGGAAGTTGGCGCCTGTGATGCCAACATCAGCTTTGAAAAATTTTTCACGCAATTTTTCCCTCACATAGCTGGTAATTTGCTCTGGCGCCCAATCTTCCGGCGTACCAAATTTTTCGTGAAACAATGCTGAAACCTCCTCCTTCGATTTGTGCATGGCCGGGGTTACGATG
>JACZJL010000117.1 GCA_014860585.1 Bacteroidales bacterium
GGCAGGTATGCCGGTTTTTCGATCAGTGTAAAACACAGATCAAGTTTTGTTTTAATGTTACAGATGGCCATAAAGCCGAAATAGCGAATCTTGTAGAATCCACATGGCAGCACGTGTTGCAAAAAGCGACGGATAAACTCATCCGCATCGAGGGTGATGGTTTTGGATAATCCTGCGGTTTTGTAATCTTTATAGCTGAAAGTTACTTTACCATCATTGAAGTCAGCGATCCGGTGATTGGAAATGGCCACGCGATGGGTGTAGTTACCCAGGTAGTTGATCAGGTTTTGCGGTCCGGCAAATGGTTTTTCGCAATAAACGACCCATTTTTTCTGGTAGCAAAGGTTTTTGATTTGCCGGAAGCTGGCAGTGTCGTCCGGGAGTTTTAATTTTCCCTGCTCAACACCCTGTTCCAACAATCGGCAAAGTACTCCTCTGAACACAGCACTAAGCGCTTTGACAGGCAAGAAGAACTTTTTCCCTGATCGTATCCATTCGGTCTGATCATCGGAAAGGCCGCCTGCCGGTACAATCATGTGAATGTGGGGATGGTATACCAGTGTTTGTCCCCAGGTGTGCAGAATAGCCACCGCGCCTGCCTGAGCTCCAAGGAAATTTTGATTTGCAGCACATTGCATCAACGTTTTACCGGCGGCTTTGAACAGCAGGCTGTATGCATTATCCTGGTTGAGGTAAAAGAGCCGATTCAGGTGCGCCGGAATGGTAAACACCACATGAAAATGCTTCACTGGCGGCAGGTTGGCAGCGAGTTTATCCACCCATTTTGCTTTTTTTATAAACTGACATTTTGGGCAATGGCGGTTACGGCAGGAATTGTATGCCGGCCTGACATGACCGCAATTGTCGCACTGATCCAGGTGACCTCCCAGGGTTGATGTCCGGCAACTGGTAATGGATTTGAATGCTTTGATTTGCTCGGAACACAGATTATTGTTTTGTAAAAAATCTGTTTCACGGCTTCTGAAAATATCAGCAAGCTCGATGCTTTGTCTTTGATTTTCCATGACCGTGCATATTACAGGCTCATCAAATCCAGGGGTGATTTTATGCCCGAAGGCTGAACGTTTACCAAATGAAGATAACCTGCAGTGGTTTTGAGCGAAGTATGCCCGAGGAATTGCTGAATAAGCCGGATGTTAACACCCTGCTCCAATAAATGGGTAGCAAAGCTGTGCCTGAGGGTATGAAACGAAATTCTCTTGTTAATGCCTGCTTTTGCAGCGCAATCTTTTACAATGGTGTTCAACGTTTGAACGGACAAATATTTGCCTTTTTTGCCCTGCGCTTCAAAAAGAAAATGTACCGGCCTGTGCAGTTTGTAATGCAACCGTAGCATTTCCAGTGTCTTGAGAGAAAGGATGGTGTAGCGGTCTTTTTTGCCTTTACCCTGCACCACATGAACCATCATGCGCTTTGAATCAATGGCCGAAGGTAGTATCTGTTGGGCTTCTGAACGACGCAGTCCTGCTGAGTAAGATAGCATCAGGATTGCCTTGTGCTTGATATTTGGGGTGGCTTCGATAAGTTGGTGCACCTCCCCGATTGAAAGTACCACAGGTAGTTTCTTTACTCTTCTGGGACGCTTGATATTTATCTTTTCCCAACTCCTCCCAAGGATATCCACCTGCATTATCTTAAATGCACTGATGGTTTGGTTGATACTTGAAATCGAAACCTCCTGATTGATTATACGCTGATGCAGGTAACTTTTGAGCTGATCAGCAGTAATGTTGTCAATGGGCAGCTGGAAATATTTTTCTACATTTGCCAGCAGTCTGCTGTAAGTGACGATTGTTCTTTCGCTGTAGTTGCGAAACTGCATCTCCTGAACGAGACACCCGATTAAATCTGAATTTTGCATGATGTTTAAATTTTAGAGTTAGCACCCCAAAATTAACATCATTTTTCCGCCCCCGCTAGGGGGCGGTTTAGTTCAACGTTTGATGGTATGGTGTCGTGCGGGAGTACGAGGTGATTTCCTATCAGTTTACACCGACCTTTTTTACGAGTCACGAACCTTCGCAAACCACTGAAACCCGCATGCACTATACCATGTGTTATGCGCTGGGGTTTATC
>JACZJL010000118.1 GCA_014860585.1 Bacteroidales bacterium
ACAATAGCGCCGGAGAGATTGCCGGCATTGATGTCGTCAAAAGCGAGCTTAAGGGTGGCATAGTCTGCACCGATGGTACCGACGGTTTTTGTGGTTTGGGCATTGACTGTTACCATGTTGATCAACAGCATCAGACATGCCAGAGAGATTTGATTAAATGTTTTCATTTCGTTGATTGATATTTAATTGATTACTAATTGCATTTCCCTGAAGGATCTGTTTTGAAAATTTTCGGTTTTGAATTTTTTTCCTTGATCCCCTAACCTGGATAAACCAGAAATTACTCCAAAGGAGTCCTGCGGACAAAATTCAATAAACAAATCTCAAATAAAACTCAATGTACAAAGGATCAAAAATCCAAACAGTGAAAGCGGCCCTGTCTGCCTGACTGCGTCATGAAGGGTGACCCAGTCAGGCAGGAATGAATGTGGAACAGTTTGGTAATTGAATTTTTCAAATTTCGTATTTATTTGTCTTTTGACATTTGTCTTTTTCCTATGGATGCCTTCGGCAGAAAATTCTGCCAAAAAAAGCAAGAAATTGGAAAATAATATACTAAATGGTGTAAAACATCGAAAATCAGGCTTCCGGAAATTCTTCCGGGAAACCGGAAGGGACGGCCAAGCCTGATTTTCAACCTGTCTGTATCAAATAAGACTCTTGACACCACATCAACTTGTTTAACCTATTGAATGACAATTTTTTTGATAATCATTTCCTTTTCCCATCTGATTTTCAAAATGTAAATCCCCGGTTTCAGGTCATCAACGGCCAGTTGGTTGGTGGTGTTGGTGATGGGAATGGTTTTGACCAGTCTTCCTTCGGCTGAAAGGAGGGATGCACTCCGGAATTCCATGAATGATTGTGCTGCGGGAAACAAGCCGTCGGTGGAGGTCCCAACGACGATGTTCAGTACATCATTTGCAGGATTGGGATAAACAAGAATCGATTCAGGAGCTTCCGACGAATCGATGATTTCGGTGGTGGCGAGTTCGGTTCCTGTTTTCAGGGAACCGTCTGCTACCACATGATCGAGCCATGCTTTGGAAGTGCGCGATGCCAGCACACTTTCGGTAAATATACCGGCCAGGATGCAATCGCCCATGTAAATTGTGCCGGAATAGCGTTGTTGCCAGGTGGTTCCGTTATAAGAGGTGAACACCTTGAAATTGTTACCGTTACGCTGGATCTTCATCCACCGGACCATCTGGGCCACCTGGCTTAAATTACGCATGGATTTATTGGTGGTTGTCCGATAACCAATAATCACATTGGGGTTGTAAAGCCTTGTTTTGAACAAAATGGTTTTTGCTCCGGGGGTAGTATTTTCGCGCATCATCACGCCGCCCCAGCCGCCGTTTTCCACTTCATCGAGGTGTGCAATCACCGTTGCCTGGGTAGAACAAAGCTCCTGGTAAACAAAATGGAACACATCGCTGGTTGTCGTGCTCTTGCCTGTGGCTGTAAGCAGGAACGTGCCGTCGTTGTTGCAGGGGGCATACACCGAAGTGCCATTGGCGCTGGCATGGGTGTTGGCTGCCAGCCAGGGATTGGGTATTTCAAAGTAATCATTCGCCGAATGAATGGTGATCGTTACCGGGTTACTTTCCACGGTGCCGACGCCGCTTTTATCAATAGCCAGCATCCTGAACAGTGTAGTTTCGATGGGCGGATCAGGTGTGTAGGTGGCGCCCGTTGCACCGGCAATATTTTGCCAGTTACCGCCAACCAGCTGCTGCCATTGGTAAGCCAGTTCACCTTCCGCATGTTCATTGACTGAGATCAGTGTTTCAATCTCGGTGTTGGGGCACATTTCCTGGTCTGCCGAAACGGAGTTGGTCAACTCGTTTTGCTGGGCAAAAATAAAACCCTCTCTGGTCTGGTAATTTGTACCCAGGGCGCCGACAGAAAGTGGCTGCCCGAAAGTGCCGAAATGGTTGTAACCTGCGCTTTGCGATGCGCCTCCTCCTGATGAAAACACGGAGGTTTTGAGCGTCTGTGCCTGGAGCAGCCAGGGCATAAGAAGTATCAAAGTAAAGACTGGTATATTTTTCATGATTTTCTATTTTTATATCCTATTTGTATTATACTTATTTTTAGTCAGATAACTCTCTTAAAACGACCTAATGGCACGCACATGGAAAGTGTTATTTTTTGGGGAACTGCTCTGATCGCCGTTACCCATGAAGTATTGGCACCATGCATGATCGTACGAGGCCTCGGACGAACTCCAATAGGAGGTGTAAATAGGAAAACCGCCAACGATGTCTTTTTGCAAAAACAATAAATTCAATTCATATTTTGAAGGCAGGTACCAGTCACCATAGGTAATCCCGTCAACCGTCACGGAATAATTTGCACAAACTCTTGCGGCAAAATAACCAATTTGGTTATCTGCTATTTGTGAAGCAATGATCAATGTTGTGTTCATTTCGCCGGTATTCAGTCCGTCTCCGGAAGTTCCGGTAATTTTATATACACCGTTCCACCAGTAGTAGTTTGTTCCATCACCTATGTCGGTTGTAGCTGCTATTAATCCATGGTATCCGCCATCATATACATAAAATACAATGCCGCCACCATAACTTTCTCCAATGGTATGAGTCTTCAATCCATCCAGCTTGGTTTTGTCGGCAGCACTCATGCTTCCGGCAGTGGAGGTGGTTGCCGGATTGATAGATATTTCCGGGGCCGTTCCGCCTGTTGAAACGATGGGCAGTGTTCCGGTTACTCCTGTAACTGTCCCATTGGTAGGAGTTGCCCAACTTGTCCCGCCGCTACCGTTGGAAGTAAGCACTTGTCCGTTGTTGCCCCTGCCGGTTGGGAAGGCAATACTGGTGTTGGTTCCGTTACCGTTGATGGTCAATGAGCCGCCGATGGTGGTGTTGGCATTTTTCAGAATGGTCAGGGCATTGCTTCTGGCTACATTTGAAGTTCCGTTGCCCACCAGAAACAGCCTGTCGCTGGCATCCCAGCCGGTGGTACTTACGGGCGTGTAATCGATATTATACTGTCCTAAAACGGTTTCATAGGCCGAGGGGGCACTTAGGTAATCCCCAAAAGCTTTGGAGGAATATCCGGAGGCAACAGCATTCCAACCTATCGCTATGGATAGCATACCACTGGCATTATTAACAGTTCCGATAGTAATGGAATTCTGACCTGTGGCATAATTGGTTGTTCCAATCGCTACAGAATTGCTCCCGCTTGCAGTATTATCAAACCCTCCAGGGATTATTGCATAAGAACCGCTGGCTACTTTCGTGGCATCGAATCTGCCCATTTGCAGATCCACTGCACGCATCCCCCTGATGTTGCCCCCGGCTGCCGTTCCATCAGGCTGGTCGGCAAGAATGGCGCCTAGTCCCTGTGGAGCAAGTACCAGATCGACATCCGGAAAAGCATTGACTGCTTGTAGCTTAACAATCATTTTCGGAAAGAACCATGTATTACTCTCTTCAAAATTGGCCAGTTTGGAGTTTTGCCAGGTGGCATTTCCATTTCCATCCGTGGTTAGTACCTGTCCGCCTGCACCTCCGCTGCCTGCAGGTTTAATGTTTACCGTTCCGCCGGAAACTGAAAGCCCGTTGCTGGCCGATAAGGAAGTAAATGCTCCGGTGGCCGGGGTTGTGGAGCCTATTGCCCCTGGTGCAGCCCAGTTTATCCTGGCGTTGTCAAAAGTTCCTGAAGTGATTTTTGAAGTACTCAGGTTGCCGATATAGGTTTCATCTATAACCGCTCCATTCCAGGTTCCGGATGTGATAGTTCCGACTGTAGAGATGTTTGCGCTGCCTGCCCATGTTGAAATGGCTGTGTTCTCGACGTTTCCCAGATTGACATCGGATTTGGTCAGGGTAACTGCACCAGTCATCCCGTTCACCGAGGTGACGGGAGGAGCGGGTAACGCAGTCCAGGCGCCAATGCCGGTGGCATCGGAAGATAGTACCTTCCCCAGCCCTGCAACGGTCGTAAGCTTGATGGTCTCCGATTCGAGGGTGGTGAATTTCCCGGTATTGGGGGTGGTTTTTCCTATTTCACCGGGGCTTTCCCAACCGGCAGCGCTCAGATCGTTGCTGATCAGCGCAAAGGGAACGTTGGTGATTTCCGTTCGCGGGAGCGTTTCCGTTCCCACTTTTACTTCGAGCCAGGGGGTAAAGCCTTCGAACATTTCGGCGGCGAAGGCCATATCGTCGGCAATTCCGGTCCCTAATTGTACTGAGTAAAGACCGTTAAGGACGTTAACAACTTTGGCCACAACGCCCGTGGTGGGCCAAAGCTGGTTTCCGTCAGTTTCAGCATCGAACATGGCAAAGGTCATGGCCACGTTGTTTTGGTTGATGGCATTACCGCTGTTGTCCAGCAGTTTGCCCTGCCAGGTGATGGCGGTTGGCTGAGCTAATAAATTAAAGCTCAAAGCCAGGAAAACCAGAAGAATTCCAATTGTTTTCATCTTTGAATAATTTTAAATTTATAAATTGAGCTCATTTTTAATTGTTTAATCCTGTTTTTAAATCATTTCCTAAAGATTTTAATGGATAAATGGTTAACCTTTGGCAGGCTCAGGTCTAAAAAGCCCTGACCGCCCTAACACGAGCGCCGTAGTTCTTACTGAGCTTGGCCTGGTCGCCACTGCTGAAGCCCTGTCCCCATGGGTTGGTGCTACTGTACTCCGAAGAGCTCCAATAGTAGGCGGGAGCAAAACCACCAATGGCTGTTTTATTCTCGTACAATTTATTCAATTCATCCTTGCTGGGTAGATACCAGTCAGAGTAACCGTTTAGCACAAGGTCATTGCAGATTTGGGCAGCTATACTTGCTGTGCTGCAACCCGCCACAATGTCCAGCGTGTTCTGTGCGCCTGTTCCCAAAGCAGTCCCATCGGCGCCGGATATGGTTGTGCCATAACATCCCCAGGGTGCAGATGCACTTTGGTCCATTGGCGCAGCAATCAGTCCGTGCCTGACATTGGCATCATAACCGGGGTCGCCGGGTTGGATAAAATAGGCAATTTTCCCTCCCTGGTAGTAATCACCGATGTTCAAATGATTAAGAATATCATAATCATAAACCCACAACGGACTTCCATTTGAAAAAATCATGGTTTGTCCGTTTTGTCCGGCAGCCACCGTTACCCAGGCTGTTCCATTCCAGTATTGCATCTGGCCGGGAGCTGTGCCGGGTTCAACTGCATTAGCCCAATCAGTAGAACCATCTGCATTGGTTTTCATAAACTGTCCGTTTGTCCCTCTGTTTCCCGGTAAGGTGATGCTTGCATCGGTTCCATTGGCATTGATGGTCAGTGAGCCGCCAATGGTGGTGTTGGCATTTTTCAGGATGGTAAGGGCGTTGCTTCTTGATCCACCATCAGTACCATTGCCAATAACAAAAAGGCGATCATTGTTATGCCATTGCATAGTGCTTTCAGGTATATACTCTGTATTAAAAAATCCTATTGCAGTTTCAAATGCTGACGGAGCAACAGTCAAACCGCCCAATGCCGTTGAAGTTCGGCCGGATGCAGTTGTATAGTCTCCCATTGCAAGTGAAGAATAC
>JACZJL010000119.1 GCA_014860585.1 Bacteroidales bacterium
CATTCCCTTAGATGGGTAATTTCTCTTTTGAATTCCAAACCTCTCATACACAGTCCGGTAATAATCCACTGTGCCAAAATCAAAATCCGAATATTAATTTTTCTTGACTTTTTCATTATCATGCTTTAAATCAGTCAAATAATGTTATTAACAAACGTTTTGTGGAAAAAAAATGGATCAGCTATTACTACAATTTCTGCATTCTCATACTATCTTTGCCGCAACCCTTTGGACTTAACATCCTCAGGGCCGATAATTCAATTTTTTATTATCTAAAAACTTATCAGATGATGGTAAAGTTTAAATTAATCGAACGGAAGAACCCGCGCCAACCTGGCGATCCGTCGCGTTATTACGCAATAGGGGTTAATCAGGGTAAAGTGGATATCCGTGAGCTGGCAGACCAGATCTCAGAAAAATCCACCGTGACATCTATCGACACCATTGCAGTGATTGAAGCGCTGCTGAAGGTGATTCCCCGCGAGCTTGCCAATGGCAGGATCGTTACACTGGGCGACCTCGGTACGCTCAGGTTGACTTTAAAAAGCGAAGGCTCTGATCAGCCGGAGAAGTTTAGCGCAACGATGATCAAGGGTACCAAACTCCATTTCCGTCCCGGGAAAGAGGTGAGAAAGGTGCTCAACAACATCAGTTACGCTAAAACAAAAGCAGAACAGAGCCTTCCGTAATTGCATTTAAATGCAATTAAAAATGCCGTACAAAATACGGCATTTTTTTTTACCCCTCCAAATCTGTAATTACCATCAGATGACTTGTAATTACACCTAAGCCTTTAAGAATCTTTAAGATAAAGCAATATTTAAATTTTGTTAAAATTTTATCCCGGCTGCCTTCACCACTAAATTGACCATTGGATAGCCACCTGAATTTTTTACCAATCTTCAGCTCAAATGAGTCCAAAAGCTGCTTGTGATTTGCTGCGGTTAATAACCTTGTATAGTTTTATACACCATGATGCAGCAAGCATGATGGCAGGCAGAAATGTTTAGTTCGGTAGAATGAGGCGAAAATTGTATCTATTACATCATTTCAATTTGTATTTATAGGCGAAAGTCCGGAATATGATCCAGAATTCAATGCACGTTGATGATCAGTTACCGTCCATTTACTTCGAAAATAGTTCGCTTTTGCCTCATCGTAAAATTTATCAAGTCATTTTAATCAAAACTAAAGACTTTTATTTCATTTTCTCAAACCATTTGAACTAAATGATAACAAAGGCTTTTTGAAAAAGTAAACATGCGTTTTGATCTGCAGTATTTATCTACCTTACCAATTATGTAAGATGTCAATTTTTAACACAATCGTGAAATTCAGCCCATTTAATCTCAATTATTACAGTTTCATTTCAAGAAAAATTTCTATTTATGTAGTACTGGTTTTCAATAGCAATTACTTAAACGCCCTGACTGAATTATCAGTCAAGGCGTTTTGAGGGTAGTGTAAACATTGGATTACAATGTTTTAATTTTCAGATTCCTATTGTTTAATTATCTTGAAAGTTTGGACGAAATTTGAGGATTTAATCGAAAAGAGGTAAACACCCAATGGTAGGTCCGAAACGTCAAACGTCATTTCCCTTCTATTATCTGATACGGTGAAGTACGTTTGCTTTATTAAATCTCCCATGACATTTAATATTGAAATATTATAAAATTCCTCTGTTAAGTCCTTAGCTTTAATCGTAATGAAATTGGTTGTTGGATTTGGAAATATTTCAAAAATTCTTTTTGTACCAACTTTTTCATCGGTATCATTAGGACATGTAACAGTAATGTAATCCTGAACCGACTTAATGTTTGATCCACATTCGTCTGTAACCTCAAGGCTGACCAAAAAACTTCCAGAATTTTCGAATAAGATTCCCGATGGATTTGTTTGAGTTGAAATGATAGGGGTTTCATCGCCAGTATAAATAGTCCAAAGCCACGATGCAGAGCCAGAGGTTTCTGAAAAATCAATGAAATCCACAACCAATGGACAAGTACCAGAAGTCTTTGATGCTGTAAAATTTGAAATTGGGTTCATGCATTCTGGACATAAACTAGAATCAGATAGAATTATGTTATCAATGCCGATTAAATAATCAGATGCTGTGCAATTCCAGGAAGATGATGATGATGCTGTTAAAGGATTTGAAGAAAATGAAGAACCACTAATATTAACGTTAAGAAGATCAGCATCAGCACAAGAAAAGTCATTGAAACTAACCTTATAAATACTTAACATATTCTCTGAGGCACCTTCTAAATCCAAAGAATTAAAACCAACAAGAACGAAACGATTATCAAAAGTCTGCTTAATCGAATAAGCGAAGATATCTTTAAAGGTTTTTTGCTCAGTGATATTAAATTCTGAGTCCATTGAAACAATATTAAAAAACTCTCCATCTTGCAAATAGGCATAAAACTCATTTACTTCTTGCCCAAAAATAATTGGTTCAAAACTTATTGGTAATTGCTTACAATCCGTCACAATTCCTAATGAATTAAGCTTCAAAATGTACCCATTTGAGAAATGACCAAGATTGTCATTGGTTGCTATACCCACAATAATGTCATCGTTATCGGTTATGACTAAACTTGTGATGTTATCAGAATTGTTGAGATTTCCTGAATATTTCCTACTCCAGTTTAAGTCTCCATTAGGACCTACCTTTATTATGAATCCATCAATACTATTATTTCCTGAATTGCCATCAAGAATATAACCATAAACAATCAAATTTCCTGAATTATCTACAATTAAATCTTTAATACCCAACAGAGTATTAGCATATGTAGAATAAGTGTAATATTTTTGCCAAACAGGGTTCCCGGAGAAATTAATTTTTAATAGCCCAATTCCATTACTTGTTTGACAAATACCAACATATCCTGTTGATGTTGTGCAAAATTTATTAAAAGTTAGGTTTAATCGCTTTGAAAACAATCTTTGTCCATTCTCATCAATTTCCATTATCATGGAGTAATTATCGTAATAGAAGCATAATAAATAGCCGTTTTGGGATCTTAAAATCTTTAACCAATTACTTGTCTCAAGATTTTCTATTGTTTTAGTCCAAACGACAGTTCCATTTTTGCTAATTTTAGAGTAAATAATTCCACCTGTATTTTGTGATGAGAAATTATAATTACCCAGGGTTACAAAACTACTATCGAAACTGGACTGGACAATATCATAGTAAATTCCTTGAAAATCAGCGTTATCATTTATAAAAAATGAAGTTGCAAATGTAGTAATTGTTGCTTCATTATAAATATTAATGAAGTTGTTCTTTACTTCTGAACTTGTCCCATATTGATTGGTAACGATCAGTCTAACAGTGAAATATCCTGGAGACAAATAGTTATGCTGTGGATTCTGAAGGGTACTTGATGAACCATCACCAAAATTCCACAACCATGACGTTGGACTCCCTGTGGATTGATTTGTAAAAATAACAGTCAATGGAGAATTTCCATTTGTTGGTGTACCTGTGAAGTCTGCTACCGGAGGTTGTCCTGCAGGAGACACATAGATATAGTTAGTCTTGGTTTCAGTATCACTACCGTACTGATTTGTTGCTATCATTGTAACAGTTTTGTACCCGGTGGTGGTATATGTGTGCTGTGGATTCTGAAGGGTACTTGATGAACCATCACCAAAATTCCACAACCATGACGTTGGACTCCCTGTGGATTGATTGGTAAAAGTAACTATTAATGGAGAATTTCCACTTGTTGGATTACCTGAAAAGTTTGCTACTGGTGGCAGCCCTGCTTCTGTAACGTGGATATAGTTATATTTAATTTCAGAATCAGTACCATACTGGTTTGTGACGGTTAATGTCACCGTGAAATACCCGGCAGATGCATAATTATGTGAAGGGTTTTGAAGAGTACTCGTTGAACCATCACCAAAATTCCAGTTACATGAAGTTGGACTATTGGTTGAAAGATTTGTAAAAGAAACGTTCAATGGAGAATTCCCTGAGGTCGGAGTACCTGAGAAATTTGCTACTGGTGGCTGGCCTCCTCCAGAACAACTATTTCCAACACCCACAGCACACCATGCATCTTCTACTGATTGATAATATGAAGAATTCCCTGGAAAAGCTTCGGATACAGCATCTAACCATGAAATTCGTGCATCAGCAAAATCTGAATAGGATGAAATGTAATCAACCAGAACCAAATATGCAATTTCACTTGCGTTTGAAATTCCTATTCCATTGACGGAATATGAATCTCCACAATCATTTTCACCATTGCCACCTTCGCACAAAAGATAGAACATAAAATTTTGCACACTGCTATTGTGATGCACACCACCAAAATCACTTGAGCCTGAATACCAATTTGGTCCTTGGTAGCAATTTGGCATTGGACCTCCATAATCTGATATTGAGCCTGGATCTGACAAGCTTCTTAAAGGTCCCATACCACTTAAATCATCTCCACACAACCAATCCGTATTACCTAAAACATATTCTTCACATATTTCGCCGAAAATGTCAGAGAAAGATTCATTTAATGCCCCTGATTCAGATTGATATTGAAGATTTGCTTCAGAGCTGTTTATGCCATGAGTAAATTCATGAGCTACTATATCCAAAGTAACAAAATCATCGGTAGGTGAAGATGTACTTGCTCCAAATCCAAAAGCTGCAAATCCATTTGAATTAAAAACTGCATTTTGGGAACTTCCATTTATTGAACAATTTGCAAATCCCAGCCAATCAGCATTTGAATCATCCCAACTATCGCGTGAATGCTCATTTCTTAAATATTGCTCATATTGATCCATGCACCAATGTAGGGTACCTCCAACGATTTCATTTGGCGACAGATTCCAATTATTGTCACTACTGCTGTAAATCTCTTGACCGGCACTCAAATAGTTTTGCTGTTGACAATCATAGGTATAATTGTCATAATTTTGCGTTGTTGAGCAATCATCAATTAAGTGGTACAACCCACCCGAATAATAGGTCCAAATTGTTTTTGTTCCATACCAGGCTGTTGATACAGATCCTGTATTACAATCAATATCTAAAAGCACCTTTTTAATTATTAACCCTGAGTTAGCATCAATGAAAATCTTATAATTGTCTGCTGCTGTAAAGTGCAAGCTAACTTCCCAAGAGAGAATAAATCCATTGGATTCCCCATCCCAGTAATACATTAGTTCTGGTTTTGGAATAAACTTTTCAACATTCATTTTATGCTCGTTTAAAAATTTATGGTCCTTATAAAAGAGCATTGAAGTATCAATTCCACTAAATGCAATTGACAGTACATCTGATTCTTTCAGATCAGTTTGGGTTGGTAAATCCAATGATTCAAACCATATTCCATTTAAGGATTTCAATCTGTTACTTTTATCAAAATGCAGAATAATTTCTGACCGGTCTATTTTGATCCCTTTATGCAACTGATGCAAACGAATGGTTTTGGTTTGATATTTATCATCAAATCGAATTCTTTTGGTATTAAATGAATCGAATTCTGAAAGATTCAATATGCCATTCAAATTGTTAAAGACAAAGGCAGAATCAAATTCAGCAGCACTAAATTTTGCAGAATTTGCTTTTCCGGAAAGGTTTTTTCTGATGTCTGAGATTGATAATGATGCTGAGGTTTGTCCAAATGACATTACGCAAATCATCATCAAGAGAATTAGAATTGTTAATTGCTTTTTCAAAAGTTGTCCATTAAGCAATGTTTTAAATTCAGAAGCAGTGAGGATTGCAAAGATGACCGTTTTCATAGCGATTTATTTTTATGTTTATGTTCGCTGCGAAAATAGTATCGGTAAAAATATCAAAAAATATCAAATTTTTCGGACTTACCTCCAACAGATAATACCGAAAATCTCAATTAGAAAAAAACACACCATAAAACTTTGCTATTTTAATAAGTTGAGAAATTCCACTTTTAAACCATCGGAAAGCAACTCAACATAATCCTTATAGAAATATTTTGTTTCTTCTCTATATTGTTTATTGAATTCAGGATTCATTTTCATCATAGCACCAATTTGCTTCAGACATTTTTTAATTTCGACTATGGTGAAGGTGAATTCATTATTGTTTTCTAATTTGTAATATAAGTTCTTGAATAAAGGAAAATCTATGATGTCTTCAATTTCGTCAAAAAACACCCTAATTATTGAAATGTCAGTATCCAAAATTTTTAGTCTGGATATAGTATCTTCATTTCTTTTCTTATTGGACATTAAAAACTCCTTTTCTTCATCAAGCATGCCATATTGAAAATAATAAAAAGGAATTTTACTTAATTCACGCTTCCTTAATGAAATTCCAAGAGAAGTAGTAAATATTGAACGTTTCATTTTGTGAGTGCGCTTAAAAATTGTAATCAAATCATCATAACTCATCTCTTCTAGAATAGAAAGTATCCAAAATATCCTTCGTGGCAATAGTATGTTTGTTCTAAATTTTTTAAGCAAATCATCAAGAGTTGAATGTTTTGACGAATATTTTAATGATATCTGATAATCAAAATCATCTAACAATTCACCATTTTTTAATGCATAATCAATGTTTTCAGTTGCTTTTAAATTAATGTTACGCTCAGCATTCTCAAAGTCCTGATATTCAATGTGATGTTTGTAATAAAAACACAATCCTGGTTCAATCCTGTTTTCTATCCCTGTTTTCCATACTTCAGTATCAGGCAATGAATGTTTTTTTAAAAATGCCTCTGATCCAACCTCATCTATTCGCTGGCAAAAAACATCAAATGAATGGTTTCCTCCAGAAGTAACATCAGTTTTGTTAAACCATAGAATTGGAAACTTTGATTGTTTTTTGATATGATGTTGAATTGTTCCCTTTTTACTCGTCAGCATAAAATAGGCATAATGAGATTTGAATTCCTGATGGGAATGAATTTGTTTTAATATCGTGTAGCCTTGCAAATCCTGCCATTTTCCAGTTTCGCTGTTGCCATCAACATAAAATCGGAAATCAGTAATAATTACTGAAATTTTTTTTACTCCATTTTCATCTTCCCTCAGTATTTCAAATGCTTTTTCAGCAGATTGGGCTGTATGGCATTGTATGCCGTTACGCTCAAAATGAACTTTGATGATGTTGCAATAATACTCCTGATCGTCAATGAACAAAACTTGCCAGCGTTTTGGAACCACACTCTTTTCAACATCTTCAACCAAGTGGGTGGGTAAAAAGCTGTAAAACAAATCCTTGTATGTTATCAACGGACTTCTTAGTTTTTCGGGTGTGAAATCAGGTTCATCAATTGTACTATCAATATTTGTTTGCAGCTCATTTCCAAGAAAATCAAACTCCTTAGTCTTTTCGGGAAGTATATAGGTTTTGAAAATCTTTAACTGGGTATCCAAATATGTATTTACCTCTGTTTTAATGCGATTTCTATCATATTCCCTTTCATCTCTTTCAATGTTATATACCAATCCAGGTAAACGATTCTCAACATTGTGCATTAGGGTATGAACTTTTTGATCCGGATCAAAAAGACTGAAATTGATGTCTTCAAGGGTGTCTTCATCAATCCCGGCATATTCTTGTAATAGAATTGGTTTGACCGGTAGCTGGTGCAGGTAATGACCCGGCATATCAAGAATTTCAGAATCAGGATACAAGGATTTATCGAAACATGGCATAAATGTACAAAATACAATTGGGCAGAGCACCGTTTTATCCTTGCGCAAATCTTTTGCAAGCTGAAAGCCATGAAATTTCGTTCGTAAGACATCTTGCCATTTCAACTCGACTAAAATATAAATGAGATCATATTTTGCGAAATTAGTTTTCTCAAATATTTTCTGATAAAAAATTGGATCTTGGCTTTTTCCAAAAATTGATTGAGGATAATTCTCATTATCCCAAATAATGCAGGAATTGTTTTTTGCAATTGTGTTTGTTTCTTTTTTCATTAATCCTTTATTTTTTAGCATTTTCAGCATAATAGTTTAACAAATTTACCCCGTAATTTTTAAAGTAAACCTTATCGAATCACCAACCATAAGATTTGACTTTTCAAATTGAGGATTATTATAATCAGGCTTTTTGTCTAAAATAATGTGAGTTCTTCCATCCAATAAATTTAAATTAGGATTTTTTAAGAAAAATCGATTTGAGTTATTGTTATCAAGTTTTCCTATTTCAGAAACATATTCTCCCTGAGTAAATGGATTACAACTATTTGCCATTGTTTAAAATAAGATGATAATCCACCAAGTATTCAAATAGCTGTGATGTAAATTCAGACATTTCCTTGAATGTACAATACTGGCCATGTGCAGCCTTATTCCGCATGTCCAGCAAAAATATCCTACGATTCAAAGCATAACCAAATTGATCTTTAATTTTTTCTGATAATGGTAACATATATGTCTTTCCATCTTTAATTTGATAAGGATTATCTGTCTGATGTATTTTTTCCAAAACAGATGCAAAACGGATAATAATCGCCGAAGGTAAGTAATTTCTAACAGAAACTTGTTGAGACTCTTGCAAACGTAACCTTAAATAATCTTCGAGTAAGATTATAGCTTGATGAAGAATTGATATTATGATGTGCCTTGATACGCTTTTTGTTTTCATATATGTATGAGTGCTTATTAACCAATCATTGCTTTCCCACCAATATTTTGAATCATTGTGTTTAAGTTTTTTTAAGCTTGTTTTACAGCGTTTTAGGAATTGAAACTCATCAGACAAGCAAAGGACAGAAACAAGGTCAATAAATCGCATATAATTCTCAATACTGTTTCTTAAATCCATATGCTCATCCAGACCTTCCTTAATCCAAAATGCTGATGCTCCCAAAGAAAAAGTCTCTTTGTACGACCATATTTTATTTGATGCAGTTGTTATCAAAACCGGACAAGTTATTCCATCGTTGGTAATTGATTTTAAAACCTGAACACCTGAAATATTTGTCACATCGGTTGTTGTTCCATGTTCTCCTTTTAGACGAAGATCAAGAATTATCAAATCCGGTTTGAATTCATTGACTCTTTCAAGAATCTTGTCAGTAATTTGTTCGATAGAATCGTCCTTACAGGGTTGAATAATTGTGAATGAGTCGTTCTCTTTGCCATAAATAATTCGCTGAAAAATGAATGACCATCCGTCATCAGCCTGATCATCAACAAACAGGATTCTTGGACTGACTTCTTGTAATCTATTCCTCGTATCAATAATATTGAAGCCATTGTTTGAGAACATCTTCTGTCTTTCTATGGCTCCAAGGATACCTAAAATTTTATTGTTAAAGATAATAATCTGTTCTTCAATTCTTTGCCGTTCTTCATTAATCAGGGCATCAAGTTCAATATACTCCTTTAGCAATTTTATATCATCTGTAGTCCTTTTTTGTGCTTCCTCTAATTGATTTACCTTGATTTTAATAGGATCATTTATCAATTTTAATTCCTCTAACTTTGATTGAAAAAGAGTCTTCGTGACTGAATTATAAAAGGATTCGTTAATAATTTCAAGTCTCCTTGCCCGGTCATCAAGTTCATTTGTTTTTTTGTTCAGAACACTTTTTATTGAATCAAGATTCCGCTCTTGGTCACCATATCTTTCAATTCGTAATTGCAGCAATCGTTTCAATTCTTCCTCGACGTCTTTTTCTTTTTCCCTATGAAGGTACATGGCAAGCAAACCCTGATAAGAGTCCATTTCCTTTAAAGAACCTGTAAACGCTTTTTTAATTTCTGTAGGCATTTGCGTGCCAGCAATACTATCAATCGCTTTTTGTACTTTCCACAACTGTAGTACCCCCCACCAATTTGCAAAAAAGTGCCTGTCGTCGGGCAATGTTGCCTCAGCTTTAAAAAAAGCAGACAAATTTTCAGGTGCTGTTTTATTTACTAATTCATCGAAATTTATCTTAGAGAGATCAGTGGGCAACCTGATAAATGTTACTCCCTCCGAAAAAATAATCAGATTACAAAGATCTTGAGTCATTAATTGCTCCCGGCTAAGAAATGAATACAATACGCAGTGTTGTTTGAGATTTAGCAAACGCAAGTATTTCAATAATTCAATTCCTGCATTTTGAGATCTTAATAGTTCATCAGGTTTATAATTGACATTTATGAGAAATAGTTGAGCATGAGAATGCTTTTGATGCAGTTCCTTTGCCAAAACTTCAGGTTCACTACAAAATTGCGTAAAGGGTAGTGAAGGATGATCAGTATCACTTACATGTATGATTGTATTATTCATTATCTGCGAGTATTAAAATTTGTAGATCGGTTTGTTATTAGTTTATTTTTGAATTATCGAAAAAATGCCATTTATTATCTTTTGTTTATCAATTAAGTATTCCCCTGTTTTTGAAATAAGTTGATCCTTCAATTTAGTTGTATTTTTAAACAAAGGATTTAATAATGGAATAATCCTTTCTTCCTTAATCTCCCGATGATGAAGGTAGGCAGAATAGAATAAGATATTTTCTCGGTCCGCTTCAGGAATTGATTGGTATAATTGTAGTGAAGATTCAATTTCGTCTTTATCCTTTTGGATGAACCTGTTTGAATTCAGGTCATGTTTCGACTTTAAATTCAGGTCGAGAATGTAAATATCCCATTTTTTCGTCAGCTCAATAATCGCATCATCAACGTTATTTACAAAAGAAATATCAAGGCATTTGCCTACTGCAAAATCCTGTAATAATTGTTTCCTGAGCGAATGGATATCATCATCATCCTCAACCCAAAGTACCTTTATCCGTTCACCTTCAAACTTATCATTAAGAATTTCAAGCATAATATCAGCCCTTATGTTTAGCCCTGCATTAACTGCCTCTTTAAAAAAATCCAAATAAAAATCAGCATGTAAAGCCTCGCTTAACGGGTTCATAAACACACTTGAAAGAATTGTAATTTTATCCTGTGTGTTGTCTGCATTTTCTTCATCAATTCCGCATGAAGTAAGCAGGGTGTTATTTGGAATATCCTGATAATCAAAGGCATCTTTAGCAATAATGAAATTCTGGGCCGGAATTATCGAATCTCCTTTAACCGAAAATATTTCATAAAGAAGATTATTAAGCTTGTTTAAAAATTTTGTTTTTCTAATAATATTTGGTGCTGAAACAACATACGACACAATATTTGTTTCCGGGATATAAAGTGGATTAACCTGAAATTCCATGTTTATCGTGACATCCTCATTAAATTTCTTAATGGAATTCCAAAATATATCGGCAGCATACATTGAATTTCTGATCAGTTGGCCATGCCCACTTTGGTTAAAAGGTAATACTAAATTAGACAGATAACATGCCGCTGCCGCCGCTCCGGGACGGCTTCCTTCCAATGTCCATTGTCCTAAAAAAGCGTTACCTAAATCTTTTGAATCTGTCGGTTTATTTAAATAGGAGGGTTCATAGGAAATAAAATCCTTCATACGCGTATCAGCAAACAGGATACTACCTGCCGGGTATGGGATGTAGCCCATTTTGTGCGGATCGATTGCTATAGAATCCGATTTGCTTATTGCCTTAATTTTTTCGCACCACTTATTATTAATGGTTGATTCATTATTACAATAAAAAAGGTTGTTTCTCTTTTCACGCAAATAATTTAAGATATCTTCATCGGTCGAGAATTCATCAGATTCAGCATTCTGTTTGAAAACTGCCGGGAAATATCCTCCATAGGCGCCATCTATATGAATTACAAAGGAATACCCTTCACTTTCTTTTTTACTTCTGAAATCAACAATTTCATCAATTGGGTCAATGCTGCCTTGTTTGCTTGAACCCAATATTCCGATCACCGCCAATGTAGGTGAACCTGATTCCCGGAATTTATTTTTCAGGTCTTCTATGTTCATCCTAAAACCATGATCAATATCAATTTTAATTAACTGATCACGCCCAAGGCCAATGATGTCAAGTGCTTTTTCCCAGGAATAATGATTTGATTTTGCAATATAGACTTTTGGCAAATCAATTTGCTCTTTATTCACCTCAAGGGTTTCAATTTTATGATGAATACCGTACACACCCATATTTGTAACAGCGTATTTATCAATCATTGTTTTCATTTCCAGAGCACTGATATTAACTTGTTGGCTGAGTTTATAAATTTCATCTTTTAAATCCAAAATTTCAGAAAAAGGTAAATTAAAAAGATCATTAAAACTCAATGACTTAATATCTTTATCTTTACCTGAGGAATTAATCCAAGCATCACCCAAAAAACCACATTCCGGTATTAAAATCGAGGCAAGTTTTACTGACAAAGGGTAGTATTTAATATTCCGTGCAACCCACATTGCTTCGATGTTTGCAGTTGTGCCACCTGAACACAGGTGACCCCATGAATATGTTCCCTTCAATTTGTCGCAGGATTTATAGCCAACCATTTTGCAAAGGGAGTTAATGTAGTCAAGCTCCATTTTTGTGGTGGCAGGTGATGCCTCCCCAACAACATTATTCGGGTTGTAAAGCATTGTGCCGAAATATGCTGCAATCCCTGAAATTAAAAGATCCCCGTGCATGTGCCCAAAATAGCGTGGATGATATAATGGAACCCCTTTCTTCAATTCGGAAAGAACGCCTTGAAGATGCTGTTTTAGCTGAGCAACGGTTTCGATAAATTCAGGTTCCAGTTTGTCTTTTTCCGTAACAATTGGATCATCCTGGGGATGGAAATTCTTACGAAGGAAACATGAGTCCCGAACAATTTCAAGGATTAATGATTCGTACAAATCCTGATTCTCGGCTTTTGGCCCTAAAAACAAAGCTTTAATGTCGGTCATATTTCAAATTATTTATCAGATGATCACCGGGTATCGGAAAAATTGAATTCTCTGTTTATTTAGTAAATTTATTTTTTCAGGATGAAGATGAGAAATATCTTCGATACTTAGCCATGAAAACACTTTAATTTCAAATTCATCTCCCTGGCGGAATTTAAGAAGATTGTTAACAATGTCCAGCCCGATTAAATCAGACATTTGTCCTCCAAAATGCGCATCTATAAAAAACACATCCCCTTTTATCGGCCTTATGCTCAGTATTTCTGACTCAGACTTTCGGATATGTCCATTCAATTTTTTTGCAATTGAACATGCATATTCCTCATTTCGAAACAGTATAAAATTTCGGGTTTCCATACTATTTACATTGTGAGTTTAACAATCCTTGATTTACCGGCTTTAACAATCATGCCCTCTTGTAACTTCAGGACTAAATCAGGATTCAATAATTTTTCACCTGAAACAGTGACCGCACCTTGCTTAATCAGCGTACGACTCTCGTTCTTTGAGTTTAACAAGAAGAGTTCTTTTATTAAGTCAACCAAAAAAATCGTTGCGGGTAATTTTGTAATACTAAATTCCGGCATCCCGGAAACCATTTGATTGCCATATCCCTGCAAAGAACGAATTGCCTGACTTTCGTCATGAAAAAACTTTACGATTTCAAAAGCAAGTCTTTTCTTGATATCCAAAATATAGCTGGTAAGTGGGTTTTTCTTTAAAGCTGCTTTCATCTCCTTGATTTCAGCTAACTTAATATCAGTGAGAAGAGTAAAGTATAAGGGGATATTCTTATCATTCATCCGCATTATTTTCTCGAACATGATGGGCGCCGGTTCATCAATTCCAATATAGTTCCCAAGGGATTTCGACATTTTCTGTTTGCCATCGGTGCCTGTCAGAATTGGCATTGTAATGCAAACCTGTGGCTCTTGCCCAAAGAATTTCTGTAAATCACGGCCAAATGTGAGGTTAAATGTCTGGTCGGTACCACCAAGTTCTACATCAGCTTTTAAAGCTACCGAATCATACCCCTGCATGAAAGGATACAGAAATTCGTTCATCCGAATGGACTCACCGCTCTCGAATCTTTGCCTGAAAGTATTGTGCTCGAGCAATTTTGCCATGGTGCTTTGTGCGGCCATTTTTACGACATCTTCAAAAGTCATGTTTTTAAGCCAATGACTGTTGTAAACCACAGTGGTTTTGTCCTTATCAAGAATTTTGGAAATCTGATTCAGATACGTTTGTGCGTTTTCAAGCACCTGTTCTTCGGTAAGCGGTGGCCGTGTTTTATCCCGCCCTGATGGATCTCCGATCCTGGCAGTGAAGTCGCCAATCAGGAAAAAGACATTGTGACCCAGATCCTGAAAATGGCGTAATTTGCGAAACACAACCGTGTGTCCCAGATGAATATCAGGTGCTGTTGGATCAACACCCAATTTAATGTTTAGGGGAATTCCTGATGCTGTCGCATTTTCGATTTTCTTAACCAACTCATGCCGGTTAATAAGGTGTGCGACTCCCCTGAGAATAAGATTAACCTGACCTTTTGTTTCATTTTTCATGATCATTTGTATTAGTTAGAGTACAAAGTACGGCAACCAATAATTATCAGAAATTATCAGATTATTGCCCAACTCCTGCCTTCTCTAAAACACCGTCACGAAATGCCTCAAAAGCATCAATGTCATCAAGTGGTTTCTGTTTCAAATTCTCCCATAACTTTTCAAGTTTTCGTCCTTTTGCTTTACCTGTTATGCAAACTGTTTCAGTATCAAAGCCTTTTAATTGATTAAGATCTGGCTTTTTAATTAAGCAATCATTCAAAAAATCAAGGGCGGCTTCGAGTTTAGGATTGCACGAAATATTATTATCTTTTAGAAACTGATCAAAGGTAAGATTCTCATTGTTTCCAATGAATAATACTAATCTATAATACAAAGTTTCCACTCCGGTTTTGTCAAATCTCTCTTCATTTTGGTGAATTGGTGAGGTGAAAAATATACTTTCCTTTAAAATGCTTAATCCCACTGGAGGTGTATTATGCCTTAGAATTTTAATACAGCTATTTGGGACATATTCAATTTTCATCTCATCCGGGATCATTAGTATTGATGAAGATACTGCTTTCACCTGATCAAATACATCAATTTCAGCTTTTCCATTTTTATCAATATAAATTATGGCACCAGAATTATTCGTATCAAAATACACTGGTTCTGGATTTCCGGTTTCTTTATTTAATTCCATTCGAGAGAACCGTGTTTTGAAGTCAGGATTTCTGCCATGATTTTCTAACAAATCGCTAAATGTTTCACGATCAAAAAAGACAATTAGTTGCATAATTTTAAATTTTATAATGATTTTCTACAATTAAAAAGAATTTGTATCAGACGATATTTATCGAAAGTAGTTTCAATGGCATTTTGCATCAGGGAGATTGGAACATAAGAAATATCCTGTTTCACATTATTTGCCTTTCCTCTTCCTGATGTAATTACAATTTTCCCCCTGTTCTTTTTCGTTTTGCCAATTATTTCTTCTAAGATATTATCAATTGCTGTATCACTTTTATCCTTTTTGTCAACAAGAAGTTTCTCCAGAATTCCCAAATGAATGACGACAAATGAGGATTTATCAATATGCCTTTCAATATAACTTTTAATTTTACCTTTCTCTTCCATTAGGTTGGTTTTATTAAGATCAGGGTCGCCATCTTCCAGCTTTGAAGGAATAAATACACCCAATTGATTAAAATATGTAGTAAATGGAATTTTGCCTGCGTATTTCTTTTTATTAACTACAATACTCTTCTGTATCCTTTCATCGATAATGATAACATTTGTAAAAACGCTTTCTATGTATTGTTCAGCATTTATAGATGTTTTAAAGCGGTCATGAGTCAAATATGCACCCAAATGCTTCTTTGTCCAGTGATGACCGCACATCATTTCGTGATAATTACCGTCCTCTAACTTCTTAATTGTTTCATCATCAGTTGATCCATAAAGACCTTCATGGTGATTAAATAAATGGACATTAAAATCAGCATTATCAATTGTGTTTTCAGGATAGATAAAAATTTCTTCATTCCTGGAACAACTAAATATATTAACAGACTTGTTATATTGTTGGAGCCACTCTCTCCAACACGCTTTTGTAAAATTATTAATATTTTCGAATGTATTTGTTTGGTCAATGTGCACCAGACGCTTGGGAAGTGAACTATTAAGTTTAGTGATTGAATCCTTAAATTTATTAAAATCATCTTTACTTCCATAAAATGCTAAAAATTTATGATTAAATGTTTCTTCCACTAATCTTTCCGGTTTAATAAACTTAATTCCATTTTTAGACAATACTAATTTGTCTGAATTACTTATTAATGTGCTGCTTAGTGCCTCGGGTTGATCACAAACAACAAGAATTTCCTTTGGCTTATGTAAATAAAATTTGTATCCTAAAGAGTATTGATTAATCTGTAAGCCGTCTTCAGATTGAGGCTGAGCATAAGCATACATTATCATTGGAGTGAAAGAACCGCTATCTTCTTTAAATGAACTTCCATTTTGATAACTTCCTTTATCAAATAATTTATATTTTGGATTATCAACCTCGGTAACAGCGAGTTTTCTCAAATAGGCAGCACAGGTAGCCATCTCAATCGTGCCTAAACTGTTATCGCGTAGTCTACCTTCCTGCCCTTCTTCATTATTCCAAATATCAGCATCAAAAGAAATGTTGCGTTTTAAAACCAAATCATCAACAAAATCCTTATTCCTAAATACATTGGGAAAAACACTTAGTTCATAGTAATCAGCATTATCATTGTTTTCGCAAATATTAACTGAAAAAACAAGGGATTCTTTCTCATTTTCATCTAATTCCCCATGTTTAACGGTATTTCTGATTACATTGCTCCAAATAATATACATTGCCTGACAACCCAGAATATCATTAGGAATAGCAACCGGCACTTTTTCTTTATTTTTAATTACAATATTGTTCCTTAATATTTCAAAGCGATAATGCAGATTAATATCAGAAATACCAGAAATACGATTGTTGAAAATCAGATTATTGTTAAATGGCATAAACACATCCTGATAAAAGTCCAATGTTGTAAGTGAATTAGGATCGGTAGTAGCAACATCAGCACGAAAATCCATTCGTGTTCTAAGGTATAGATTAAAATACCCCATCAGGTTGGGGTACAAGCTGAATTTATTATTGGATGGACTAATATAGGTGAATTTTTCTAAAAGTTCTTTCCCTTCCTGATGTAAGAGTTTGTCTTCTTTTTGAAGATTTGAATTTGCAACAAATCGATATTGTCCATCCGCCTCTTCAACATTAAAGTCTTTGAATGATTTATATGCGTCAAGCACGTGTCCTAAATCATGACTGTCCGTCCGTGCAAACAATTGACTTATCGCTGCACGGGAATTAGCCTTTATCATCTCAGCATTTTTTTTGTTGATATTTTTATAGTGTTGCCTTCTTATGAAATATAAAAATATTATTGAAACAACTATTGAAAGAATTACTATCCCATTTGCTATTTTTTTAGTTTGGCTTGTCACTTCTTCCGCAATTTCCTTTTGATTTATGGCATTGTCTTTATCTTTATTTAGTTTTTTGAGCACATTACTTGACCATGCAATGTCGTTAGTTAAATTGGCAATGTCATTTTTTAAACTATTGTTATCCCCCATTAATGACAGCTTCATTAAACTGTCATTAATCATTTGAGATTTTAATGTATCCAGATGTAGGTTTTGTGCATTAAGTAAATTCTTATTATTAACAATTTCACTCTCAAGTTTTTTCGATATTGCCTCTTTGGTTTTTATTTCGCTTTCAAAAGAGTCCAATTGATAGTCATATTCAGCTTTCATACTATAAAAATCACGTTTGCTATTTAAGTCGATGAAAAAATTTATGAAATTATTATCAATTTCCACCATCTGGTTGATTTCATCTAATGATTTTAATTGCTGGGTTTTTAATAAAATTGAATAATAATCCGCAGTTTCTTTATACTTAATTTTCCTTTGTTGTTCATAAAGTTTTGTGTAACAGTTTACCGCAGTTTCATATCCTAACGTAGCCACATAACCCTCAAGTAAGTTTTTTGAATTTGCAAAATCAAATCCGTTTTTTAAATATTCTTTAGCTTTTTGATAGTCATTACAATTCATTATATAATTTGCTCTGATGAACCAATAAGCGGCATAACTGCCTTCAAAATGATGCTTTTTCGCCAAACTGAATTCCCAATCACTATATTTGATACAATTGTTTGTATCACCGATTACACTATTGATCCAACTTAGCCAACTTAAAGCTTTATCTACCTGGTTAAAATCATAGGTAAAGAGATCATTCATGGCAAATATAAGTGCTGCCTGGAAATACTTCTTGGCGATTTCATAATCACCAGGAAAATTTGTTTGACCAAAATATATTCCAATTGCGGAATATAAATTAAAATTTTCCTCGTATGATAAATCCTGACCTACTACTTCAGAAAAAAAATCAACTAATGTGTTGATATTTGCACAATCTAAATAAGTCCTATCTTTTGAATGCAAACTTAGAACCCTAATTCGAGCGGATTCAAGTATTTTTAAGTTACTATTTTCTTCTTGCATATAACCTACATGATAAAACAGGGAATCTGCGGTGGCTTTATGTCTTATTGCATGCTTAGAGTATGATGCAGATACTCCTGACTCAAAGACTTTAGCGATTTTTGTTTCACATATACCTAATTCTAGTAATTCATTATTGAAAAATGCTATTGTATAAGCCTGGTAGTACATCACTAATGCTGCAACTCTCCCTCCTTTCTTTAAACTAACATCACCAATTCTTTTACAACATCTAATATATTTCATTGGTTCGGTGTCTGATTCATCTGCTGTTAGAAATTCGCCATATGGTGAAACTTGTTGATGTTGAATAGTTAGCCATGTATTGTCTTCAGTCATTTTCATAAGGTCTTGAACATACTGATCAATAGAAAACAATTCAGCAACAAAGCCAATTAACAAAGTATCATAATATGCTTTAGTCTCCAAACACCTTTCTTGCATATGAATGTAAGATTCTGTTTTTTTTTCGATATCGTTAAGTTGTCTATTGAGATAAATTAGGTTTTGAATCTTTTCATTACTCCATGTTTCGGAATTACGAGTTAAAGAATTAATACTATCAATCACCTGCTTGAATATAATGTCTGTTTGATTAAAAAAGTTGAAGCGGGAATTATTATCATCTTCAGTAGGCAAGGGATTAAATAATAACTCATTAAACCATTCATTAATTGGCGTTTCAGCTTCATTCAATTGTAGTGATTTGCCAGCGAATTTTATGCGAAAAGTTGAAATCCACTGTCTTAAATAATTTTCATTAATTGAGATTGATGAATCAGAAATTGTTCCGTCCTGATTTCTGATGTAAAGATTACTTTTATTTAAATGGTTATAAAAGATTTCCTGAGCGTTTGAAACTATAAAAACTCCACCAATTAAAAAGCACATTAGAGTTAGGCGAATAATTAGTGCATTAAACATTTTCATTTTAAAATTTTATAATGATTTTCTACAATTAAAAAAATTTTGTATCAGACGATATTTATCGAAAGTAGTATCAATAGCATTCTGCACCAGAGAGCTTAGAAGAATCACAATATCCGAAGTAACATTATTCGCTTCACCTCTTCCTGATATGTTATTTCTACTTCCGCTCCTTGAAAAATTTGGCAGCAAACTCATTCTTTGAGCCTTAAGAGTACTTGAAATCAAACTATAACTATTTAGCTGGATGTTAATAACTAACCCGCTTACTGAAGAATAAAAACTTTTCATGCTGCAAATTTAATTTGAACAAAATTAACAGAAATTATCAGAACTGAAAATAATTTCAAAGCGATGTGCCGGAGAGAAAATAGCAATTTGAATCTTTCATTACAAAAATGCTCCGCCAATTGAATTCTTGTAAAAATAGACCTTAGAAAATTCATCCCTTTTTGGTTTCAAAATAGCCCTCTTTACTGAATTTGACAGCATGATTTTCAAATTTTTAATTTGCTCAGTTGCGTGAAACTGCCATGAAATTACTGATCTCTTTTTTGCAGTCAAAAGAGTAGGCTTCCAACTCAGCATTGGAATCGGCAAAGTAGGTTTCCCAGAACATACGGACATTTTCGATCTGTTTGTTTGCCAGTGGAGCGCCTTTTTCGGAAGATGTTGCACCATAAATGAACACTTTGCAGCCACTCAGATCGGGGATTTTGTTGAGATTCCGAATGTCTTCAAGTTTTTGATAAACCTGTTTTTTGCTCATTCTGCCCATTTGTGAGAATTCCAGCGCCTGGTCACGATTTTCCTGTACCATATCGCTAAAAATGATCAACACGTTTTCGTATTCATAATTGTCAGCTCCTTTTGCGGAGTTTTGTAATTTATCCAGCACTGAAAGGTAGCTTCTTTCGCGTGTGATTAAAGTTGTTGCACTGATTAATGCATTTATTATGTCTGTGTAATTTCCACATTCTTTGCGCTGATCACGCTTTATCATTATTTGGTCAGTGACTGAACGACTGATGGTATCAACCAAAAACCGGTGAAGCCTTGCTTTGACGGAATTTTCAATATTGTTCATGCCATCTTTAGCGTTGGAGAAATTGATTTTATCCAGATCAACCGAAAACACGCGTTCCGCTTTTGTCAGGGCACATTCGTCAATAAACTGAATAGTCAGGCGGTCGTATCTGCCTAAATTGGGAACAATCGAATTTACAATGATGTCCAGGTAACGATTCAACAATTGCTCACTGATACTTCTTGAGTTGTCGAGCAAAATAATGTAGTTGTGTCTTTTTTCAGAATTGCATGATGTTGCAATAACCAGTGTACAGATCAAAATCAGAATGATGAACTTTTTCATAACCTATTGATTATCATTATTAATTGAACACCTCTTTAAAGCGAACATCCAATTCCTGGTTCTCCATGGATGGAACAAGGATAGTCGGATTGACAGGTTCAGGAAGGATAGCGTCTTTATTGTACCTCTTGATGGCTTCACTGATAAAGCGTTCCTGATTTTCAGCAAAATGTCCAGATAGACTTTCTTGAGGAAAGCCATGCTTTGTGTTATAGTTCTCCTTGTAAGTTTTAAATTCGTTGAAAATGGCCCAAAGTTCCTGACCTCTTTGTTTAAAGTGATTTTCCATTCGCTGAAGGTTCATGCGAATCCGATTTCCCATCCTGGCTATCAAATTGCGAAGATTATTAATCTTTAGCGTGTTAATGTAAGGGCTGTAATACCTCCTGCGTTCGTAGGCAAAATAGCCGGCAATTACCGGCAAAAGCATGCCCACTGTAATCATAAGTGTAGTAATGAATCCGGAATTGCCCCCTTCGATTTGCTCACCCCGGAGTTTGCAAAGGCTAAACATCCCGGCTTCATAGATTATCGCTCCTGGGATCAGGAAGAAGAAAAGTTTCTTCCAGTTGCGTGGTTCAACATCTTCCCTCTTGTATCCGTTTTCATTGATAATCTGTAGGTACAGGTTTCTGAAAAGTGGGATCGAGACCCACGTGATTACCAATGAAAAAATGACCTGGGCAATAATTGCAAGCCAACCGGAAAAGTTGAAAATCGCTTTCGCTGCAAAGAAGTTAAAGAATCCCTCTGCAATGATGACACACCTTTCAATTAAGGTATAATTACGGATTTCTTTCTGTAAGGTTGCAAAATCATCCGCATCAATTACCTGATATTGCAATCTGGTGTTGAGTTCTTTTGTCAGTTGTGTAATCTTACCGGAAAGTTGCTCGTTACGCTTTTTCAAGCGCCTTGCTAAACGCAGGGTACTGCGCATTATCCAGTTCATACATTGTTGAGCGAAAGCTTTTAAACCCTCCTGGTTGCGAAACCATTGATTGAATCTTAAACGGAAGTACTGATGTCTTAGCATAATGTGTAATTTTTAAAGGTTAGTATTTCTATTTCGTTTCAAAACTATATGTTAACTTATTATCAGAAATTATCAATTTTTGCGCTACTGGCCAACAAGCTTTAACATGATCCAGGAAAATTCTTAATACGGCAAATTTATGTGTGATCAAATTATCAGAAATTATCAGAAAGAAACTAATTTCAAAGTTTTATCAGGAGCATCTTTTACTTTTACCAAGTTCCAATCTAGTTAGGCTCAGATTCCAGTTAACTTCGGGACCACCCGGAACTGGCTTGGGTTAAACTCCTCAAATTTGCGGTGTTGTATCGAATCAAATACGATTTCATCACGGGTCGGTTAGCAGCAGGAAGACTTGAAAGCTAAACTAGCCCATGCTCCATTTTCGGATTTCGTAATACCACATCTGAAAATACACGTAATTCAATCGTTGTTGCCCAAACAGACACTTTCGCTTCCATGCTTAATACTCCCATTTCTCACTGCTGAGAAATCACCTATTTTCGCCATGATAATTTCATCAGGACATTTTGATCAAAACATCAAGACATTTTTTTATTTTCTCAAGACATGTTGATCAAAACATCAAGACATTTTTAACTAATTGATTAACAGTGCTGACGGAAGCCATTTTCTAAAACATATTTTTTAATGACTTTTGCCGCTCTCCTGTTTTGTGCATCGGGGCGCCCAACAGAACAAATGCTACAAAAAGAATAAAGTTGGCTTGCCTGATTTTTCTTTTGGTTTACAAATGTTTCGTAAGCTTCTGGTAAATGTGCCGGCACCGTCACCATGCTTCTTTTTACTTTCTTTTGGATTAAGCCAAAAGAAAGTAAAAAGTACTGGTATATCTATCCTGGACCCAGCAAGCTGTTTTAGGAAAAATGCAAAAGAAACCTCTCAGCAAGGCTTAGGGCTGCCATCCCGCTCCCTTCGGTCGGGGCTGGCATCCCATCGCCAGGGAAGCACGCTCTTCAGGGATGCACGCCCCGAAGCGCTTGTCCGACTCGAAAGCATTGAGAGTCGGAGATTGTTCCTTAGGAACGCCTTTGATGCAACCCTAAGTGGTTGTCTCCGGCATCTTTCCAAAAAACTTCCTCTTCTGTATCCGTGAAAGAAAACACCATTTTCCATTCCAATGGAGACCAGCTCAGAACCCGTTGAAAAAATCACCCTGACAACTTAAATTTTCTCAAGTCATGCCGGTAAAAACATCAGGACATTTTATGATTTACTCAAGATATTTTGGCTAAAATCTCAAGACATTTTTAACCTGTTGATTACCAGTGCATGGCGATAACCTAAAAATAGCCAGTTGGTTTTCATGATGGCAGAGATTTTATCAGTCATTCAGGCAAAAAACCGAACTTTACTGCTGGTAATGCAACTTTTGACCAGACACACTCAACATCTAGCAACCACATACTTATTTTTAATTGATACAAATTAGACTTGATTGAAAGTAAATGGCAACAATTTCAAAACTTCCTGCTATTTTCGCTCACTGAAAAAATGACTAAAAGGTCATAACGTGCCGGCACAGATTTACGTAATGTTTATTTTCGATCAAATGTGCCCTGAAGCCTTGTTAGCAAAGGCTTTGCGTTGGATCACCGGATGTGACTGACGGAGCGGTGCTGTGCCGGAAAGGATTGTTTTTGTTGTAAAATGAGTCTCAAAAAAGATGGACATTTTTTCAATCAAACTGATGAAAAACCGAAATTTCCGGGCACTGCAACCGGATGAAATCCGGCAGGATGACACATTCAGAACCCGACCCGAGCTCTGGTTGGTGAATTTGGTATCTCGCCATAACTCCGGCAGCAAGGCAACCATCTGCGCCCAATTAACCACTGAGGCTAAAGAAAGAGTCATCAGCCCGCCGGCCCAAACCGCCGGTAAACCGAAGACAAAAACACTGGAAAGTGACAGGTTTATGAGGATATTTTGCTCGTTTCCGGAAAAAGTATTGGGCGATAGTGGAACGATGACCAGACGAAAAACCAGGACAGAGATCATTACCTTAAAAAAGATGGTTCATCACAGTACTGCCAGGCATCATTCCGAAAGCGGCGCTGAACTGAGGTACATCCGGGAACGGTTAGGGCACAAGAGCAGTAAAATCACTGAAATTTACACCCATGTAACCATGAAAAGTTTAAGTAACATCAAAAATCCCACGGATGATTTTGACATTTGAAATAAAAACAACAAAAGGTACACATAGCCAACCCAATTCAGAAATAATGTTGAACGGAGGTTGGTTTATAAACGAGTTAGTTGCAATGAGGAAATTCAATGTTGAAAAGTTATGATTTGTAGCTATAGTAGAGCAAAGTATATCAGTAGTAAGGGTGAAGATCCATATGGAATTGAAATGATGGAAGAAGAATATGTTAGACTAGTAACATTCGAAAAAGATAGAGAGTATACAAATGATGAGAAAGAATTAATACAAATGTTTGATTATTTATCTCAATCGGATATTGATTCTATCTTACATGAATTTAAATTTAAATGTTTAGCCTCAATTATTCATCAACAAATAGAAATGTATAAAACATGCTTTTATTGCAATTCTTTATTACATAAAGAGACACTAGTTAGCAAGGGGGAACAAGTCGGAATTCTCTACGAAAGTTGGAAAGGTGATTCAATAACAGATATTGTTTATTCATGCAATAATTGTGGCTGGTGGGTTATACACCGCAAATACTGTCATGAGGGTGGAATATTTACACTTGACAATGACAAAAGCCTCTATATTGTTGGTTCTGTGATGGATTACAATATCCATGATATCAATATACCAATAAAACTAGCAAGAAACTACTTAAAAAAAAATCCAAAAGATTTAGCAAATATTAACCCATTCCGATTTGAATTATTGATAAAGGATTGCTTTGAGGACCTTTATGGAAATTGTGAAATTGTACATATGGGGTATAGAAAAGACAGAGGAATTGATTTGAAAATAATACGAAATAATAAGAAAACAGTTTTAGTACAAGTGAAGAGACGAGCAGATTATTCAAAAAATGAGGGTGTTGATGTTGTTCGAAGTTTGAATGGGGTTTTGTTTAGAGAAGGACTATCTGAAGGAATAATAGTTACTACAGCTAAAGGATTCACTAAGGATGCTATTTCGGAAACACAAGTTATGCCAAAATATGAGACATACTCAATGAAGTTGTTTTCTTTTGACAACATAATAGACTTACTTAATCTATCAGAAATAAACCCGTATCTCCCATGGGAGAAATTTTATAATAGAAAGGCATTTAGTAATATGGATGTTGGAAATCTAATCTGTACTTTTCAGAACGACTCTACTGACTATAAAACAATCCTTGTTGAAGATGTAGATATGCCAATTGTTCGCTCTAAGTATCTATAAATAAATTGTTAATGAAACACTTGCAACTAACAAATAGGACTTAAACGCAGCCGCAAATAACGGACTGTCCGGTCGGTTTTGGTGAATCTGCGGCTGAAGTTTGATCAAAAAAATCATGCTTTGTCCTAAATTCGCACACATGATTTTACAAGGATTAATTGCTGCCCGAAACCCGTTCTCTTTACCGGCGCCAACCTGGGATAAAAAAGAGAATTTTCACTAAAGGCATTGCCATCAGAAATGTTTCCATAAATTTGCAACCAATAAAAAAATGGATAATGGTTATCACGGCACAACAACGAAGCAGTAACCACTTACCCGCACCTGATGAAGACAGCAGGATGCCGGGCTTTGTAGCTTTGTCCTGTGCCGCCGGCAACCAGCACCACCCCACACCGGCTGCCCCTGCAAAAACAGGGGCAACCTGGATAGACAGAGCCGTGCGTGCTAAATGTCTTAACCTTTAGTAATTTTTTTATCAAAATATGAAACCAACGAAGAACAGAGTCTTTTGTAAGGATAGTAGAAGATCAAAAATGCTTTTTGAAACTGAAAAAAAAGCAGATACTTTTATTAAGTTTAATAGTGAGACTATAGAACAAGAGTCTGGCTATAAACCAGAAAGAAGTTATTTCTGTGTATATTGCGGTGGTTGGCATGTAACTAGCCATAAAGAATGTTCAACGACACTGTCAAGAACAGAGAAAGTCTTGAATGAATACAAACAAGAAATAGAAAAGAAAGCAAAATTACTAGAAACCAAAGCCATTTTGCGTTCAGAAAAACAAGAGAAGTTAAAAAAAAGCTTAGAAACACTTGAAAAATCTATTTCTATGATGGAGTTTTCAAAATTAGATTTAAAATGCACCATTGAATTACTTACTAAAGCTAATGAAGAATTGAGAAATATTAAAAGTATCGGAGCCACATTTAAAGGTAGTAGTAAAAGAAAAAAAGATGCACAAGAAAAACTTAATATATTGAATGAAAGAATTAAAATTATTGAAATAAAGACCATCCATTAATAATTTAAACATTTGAAATACAATAGTAATTAGCAAATATGTGCTTTAAAATCGATATGAGATATTTATGCAAATTTTCAATAGTAAGCCGCTTATACTTTTTTACATTCGGTCTGTAAAGTGCCTGCATTAATTTCCGGCATATTACACTCTATCGATATTTATAATTATAGGCAAACCAATACATAAAATAAAAATTAATACATGACAGCTAAAGAACTATACTCGAGCAAAATTATTTCAATTATAGACAATTACAAGGCCGTTAGCCAAAATCAAATTTTCGTGATTTTAGGTCAAACAACTTTGTTGAATATTGATAATCAAAAGAACAATTTTGCAGATCCTGAGACATTCAAGCTTGACAGAAATGAAAATACATTTAATCGTGAATGGTTTACAAAAACGTTTACTACGCTTAATCTCAAAAAGAGTTATCATATTCTGTCATTTGCACAGTTCAGCTACCTCATTTATTATATTGATCCTTCATTTTTCAATGATAGAGTAGTCATTATCAAAGACAATCTGAGACAACTCTACCCTATTAGAAAGGATGAATATATTGAGAAAGAAGAGAAAGAAAACATTGAACTCCGACCGGATGAGCTGCCTATTTATCAAGCTGAACAGATTACAATAAACGGTAAGCACTATTATTCAGTAAAAACACCTATAAACTCATTTAGCACTGTTGATATGTTTACTGAAACTTCTGAATTGGGATTTTCAAACAACCAAGTATACGATACTATTGACATTAGCTCTGACCCATACTCAATAGATGTTTTTGTCAATGAATGCTTTAGACAAGATGATTTTAATAAAACAGCGATAGTTAAATTTTATAACAAACAACCTTTAAATGTTGCAATAATTCTGATTTTAAAGCAACTCAATTCACTCTTAAATCAATTTGGTGGAAAACTATTTATTCTTGAAGATGCTCCAATCGCAGCGGAATATCAAGTAGCAGATAAGACAAATGAGCTATTAATAAAATTTTGGGGTGAAACAGCGAATTTTAGGAATATGGCGGTTTATAAAAACCCAAACATAGGCAGTGAAATTGCAGAGATTTCACAAGGCTTAGTCGTTGATACCATTGTTAAAGAATATGAAAACTCAATTGTTAATGAACCTTGTCGAGATTTATTCCTAACAGCACCCACGGGTGCGGGAAAATCACTACTTTTCCAACTTCCGGCATTTTATATTTCAGAAAAAGGAGATGTGACAATTGTTGTATCACCACTTATTGCATTGATGAAAGACCAAGTTAATGCAATTATCAAAGATAGAAATTTTGATAAAGTAGCATACATAAATAGTGAGTTAAGTCTAATTGATCGTGAGAGAATTATTGAAGGCTGTAAAAGTGGTGAAATCGACATTTTATATATGTCTCCTGAACTTTTACTCTCTTATGATATTACGCATTTTATTGGATTCAGAAGGTTAGGGCTTATAGTAATTGATGAAGCTCACCTAATTACAACTTGGGGACGAGATTTTCGCGTTGACTATTGGTTCTTAGGTAATCATATTAGGAAAATTAGAAAATATCATAATCTCCACTTCCCAATGGTTGCCGTTACTGCAACGGCAATTTATGGTGGGGCTAACGATATGGTGTTTGACAGCATTGATAGCCTTGTAATGCACAATCCGCATATTTTCATTGGGCAAGTCAAACGTAATGACATTGAATTCATAGTAAATAATTATGAAAGATTTACAGTTAATTATGAATCAAATAAGATAACACAAACCGTTGATTTCATAAAGAAAATTAATGAAATCGGATTAAAAACATTGGTTTATACACCATACACAAGACACATCCAACAAATTTTAGAACAGCTTAGCGCAGAACAATTAAATATTGCAACCGGATATTATGGCTCATTGGACTCATTGAATAAAGAATTCTCTTATCGTCAGTTTAAATGTGGAGAGAGAAAAATTATGATTTCAACAAAAGCTTTTGGAATGGGTGTTGACATTTCAGATATTCAAGTAGTTTATCATCACGCTCCATCAGGGTTGTTACCAGATTATGTTCAAGAAATTGGAAGGGTAGCAAGAAAACCCGAAATTAAAGGATTTGCTACATTAAACTACTCTTCTCAAGATCAAAGATATACCAAAGCACTTCATGGAATGTCTGCTTTAAAGCAGTACCAAATAAAAGAAGTACTCAAAAAAATCCATAAAGCATACTTAAAGAATGACAAGAACAGAAATCTTCTTTTATCGGTTGATGATTTTGGGCACATTTTCGAAAATGCATTAGATTTAGATCAGAAGGTTTTAACTGCATTGATGATGATCGAGAAAGATTATTTAGCAAAGAATAGATTCAACGTAATTATTGCAAGACCTAAAAAGCTATTTGTGAAAGTTTATGCACGAATTTCTGACCTGCATTTGCCAACACTAAATAACAAATATGCTAATACATATAAACTCTTGTCTAAATCTGGAAATGGCAACTCAGTTATTGAAATGGATTTAGATAGGTTATGGCATGACTTCTTCAATAACAAAAGTTTCCCAATCCTCAAAAGGGATTTTTATACAGGCTATTTGTTCAAAGAGGACAATATTAACCTTGTTCCACAATTAAAAATTTCTTTTGAAAGGCTTGATAGTTTTAATTCTGTGTTCAACAAACTACAATCGCTATTAAATACAGTTCAAGATATTTTTGCAAATTCAGATGGTTACTTCAAACAAGACATTTTTCAATTAAAACTCAACAATGTTTTACAAGATTTAGAAAAGGCAGAAAAGCTCAGTAAGTTTATTTTATCATCGTATTCAGGTAAGCAGATCCAACCAGGTGTGATTGAAGGTGATGCATTTCTTCAACAAAGAAGAAGTATAGACGGATTTGAATATAGAGTATTTAACACAAAACACCTGCAAAGTTTCAATGCACTCTTAACTAGACTGAACAACCTTTTTAGCAACACAGAAAGCACGAAAGTAGAACGATTTGTGACAAATAAAGAGTCTAATGCTATAAACTATGTTAGACTTGGGTACTTTTTAGAAATTTTGGAATTGGGTACTTTTGAAATTAAAGGTGGAGAGAATCCAATGATATTCATACGTATCAACGATCCAAACAGAATTGAAAGAGATTCAAATTATTTAGGCTATACTAATAGTTTGCTTAGTAAAACACTTGAAAGACATTACTTAAGCAATGAGATATTTGACCACTTCTTTTTAAGAAGCTTTACAAATCTCGAACGCTGGAACTTTATCGAAGACTTTTTCCTCGGCTCGGATGTTGATCTCTTATTAGAAAAATTTAAGGGTGGTGAAGCAAATAACATTGATATATTAGATACGCTCAAAAAAAAAGATTTTTTATTAGTGGAAACTCAAACGAAACACAATGATGACTCAAATGTTCATATTTTTCATCCTTCCGCTGATCGTTTCTATTTTTTAAAAGATTTAATAACAATTCATAATGACAATGGAATAAAAACAATGCGAATTTCTGAATGGCTAAGAGAAGACCCAATCGCGTTTGACATAGTTAGAAGAGAAAATACGTTAAAAGTCAACAAGGAAGTTTTTGAAATTTTAATTTCAAAGCTAAAGGCTTACCATCCCCAGTATTTTATTGACGCACTTGGTTTAAAAGCAAGAATTTCTTTTAAAGGTTACGATCGTATTGTTCAGGCAATTGTTCCATATTCAGACAGACCTGTTGAATTTTACAAATGGTGGATTGACAATCCTGACAGCGTCAATTTAACATTAGAAGAAAAAGTAAAGTTGTTTGACAAGGTCTATATGCTAAAACCAACTGCATTGAAAAGAGAACATAGAAGACTATTAAAGAAATAATAACTGTGCACAACATCAAGGCTTTATTTAATAGGGCTTTCAGCGGCAACTCAACCACTTCACCCCCATCAATCATCGGTGCAAATTGCTGTAAAATCAACCGCAATCCCCTACAGACCACCCACACCCCCCACCACCACCAAACCAAACGAATATGAATCAGGCAGTACATAACAAATTAATTGCTTTTATCTGGACGATAGCAGACGATTGTTTGCGCGATGTGTATGTGAGAGGTAAGTACCGCGATGTGATTTTGCCCATGGTGGTGCTTCGCAGGCTCGATGCTTTGCTGGAACCCACCAAAGCTGCGGTGCTGGAGGAACTGGTGTTTCAGAAGGAGGAAGCCGGGTTTACAGAGTGGGACGAAAACGGACTGCGGCAGGCCAGCGGTTATGTGTTTTACAACACCAGCAAATGGACGCTGCAACGCCTGCACGACACCGCCACCAACAACCAGCAAATCCTTCAGGCCAATTTTGAAGATTACCTGAACGGCTTCAGCGTAAACGTAAAGGAGATCGTCGAGAAGTTCAAGCTCAAAAGCCAGGTGCGTCACATGGCGGCGAAGGATGTTTTGCTGAACGTGCTGGAGAAGTTCACTTCGCCCTACATCAACCTGACCCCTTTTGAAAAGAACGATCCCGACGGGCGCAAACTTCCGCCGTTGACCAACCTGGGCATGGGCTATGTGTTTGAGGAGCTGATCCGGAAATTCAACGAAGAAAACAACGAAGAGGCCGGAGAGCACTTTACCCCCCGCGAGGTGATTGACCTGATGACGCACATCATCTTTATGCCCGTAAAAGACAAGCTCCCGCCCGTAATGACCATCTACGATCCTGCGTGCGGCAGCGGCGGGATGCTCACCGAATCGCAGAATTTTGTGAAGGATGAGGAGGGCGAAATTAAAGCCAAAGGCGATGTGTATCTGTACGGAAAGGAGATCAACGATGAAACCTATGCCATTTGCAAATCGGATATGATGATTAAGGGCAACAATCCTGAGAATATCCGCGTGGGTTCTACCCTTTCGACCGATGAATTTGCAGGGACGAAGTTCGATTTTATGCTATCCAATCCGCCGTACGGGAAGTCGTGGGCCAGCGAACTGAAGTTCATAAAGGACGGCAAAGAGATCATTGACCCCCGCTTCACCATTACACTGAAAAACTATTGGGGCGTGGAGGAGGATGCCGACGCCACCCCGCGTTCGTCGGACGGGCAATTGCTTTTCCTGATGGAGATGGTGAACAAAATGAAGCCGCTAACGCAAAATCCGCTGGGCTCGCGCATTGCCTCGGTGCACAACGGCAGCAGCCTGTTTACGGGCGATGCCGGCGGCGGCGAAAGCAACATCCGCCGCTACATCATCGAAAACGACTGGCTGGAAGCCATTGTGCAATTGCCCAACAATTTGTTTTACAATACCGGAATTACCACCTACATCTGGATTTTGAGCAACAACAAGGCGGCCCGCCGCAAAGGCAAAGTGCAACTGATTGACGCCGGTTTGTTGTTTCGCAAGCTGCGCAAGAACTTAGGCAATAAAAACTGCGAGTTTGCGCCCGAACACATTCGCGAAATTGTGTCGGTGTATGAGAAAATGGAAGCCGTTGACCGCGTTGTCAATCCTGAAACCAATGAGGAACAGGGCATTGCCGCTCAGATTTTCGACAACACCGATTTTGGGTATTACAAAGTAACCATCGAACGGCCAAAACGACTGAAAGCGCAGTTTACCCCCGAACGCATTGCCGAACTGAGGTTTGACCGGACTCTGCGTGAACCCATGGCGTGGGCGTACGAAACCTTTGGAGAGCGCGTATATACCGACCTGAGCAAACACGAAAAGGAGATTGCCGAATGGTGCGAAAAGAATGAACTGAACCTCAGCGCCAAACAAAGCAAAGCGTTGGTGAGCGAAGCCCTCTGGACAAAGCAACTCGAATTGCTCAACGCCGCCACTGAGCTGATGCAGGCCATCGGCGGCGGCGAATACAACGATTTCAATCTCTTTCGCGATAGGGTGGATGCGTGCTGTAGAGACAAGGCATGCTGTAGAGACAAGGCGTGCCTTGTCTCTTCAGCCGAAAAAAACACCATCCTGAATGCGGTTTCCTGGTACGATGCCGCCGCCGAAAAGGTAATAAAAGGCGCCGTAAGACTGACCGGCGACAAACTGGAGCAACTGCTCAGGCATTTGGATTGCAAAGAAATGGAATTGGCTGACTACGGATATTTTGCTACTGCCAAAAAGGGTGAGTATATAGAATATGAAACCGAAAGCGATTTGCGCGACACCGAAAATGTTCCGCTCAAAGAAAACATTTACAATTACTTTTTACGAGAAGTAAAACCACATGTTGCTGAAGCCTGGATAAACTTAAATGCCACCAAAATTGGCTATGAAATAAGTTTCAATAAATACTTCTACCGCCACAAACCATTGCGCAGCATCGAAGAGGTGAGCAGCGATATTTTGAAACTGGAAGCACTGAGCGATGGGTTGATTAAAGAAATATTGAGTCTGTAAGATGAGAAGCGACAAAAAAATAACAACCGACAAGGCCTACGCTGAGGCGCTGCAATCCATTGCAAAAACAATAGAGCGTGCTCAGGTTAAAATGGTGATGGCTGCTAATTCCCAGCTTCTCTGGGCTTACTGGAGCATCGGAAACGAACTGTCGGCCCGCACAAAAGCTAATGCATGGGGAGCAAAGGTGATTGACACGTTTTCGAAAGATTTGCGAAAAAAATTTCCTGCCATCAAAGGCTTTTCTGCACGCAACTTATTGTACATGCGGCAGTTTGCTGAGGCTTATTCCCCCGGCAACATTCTTCAGTTAAACAACCTTTGGGAGCAGGTAAAATCAAATGCGCAACCGCTGGTTGCGTTATTAAAAAGCGGCGAAGGTTTTGAATCTGCAATTACGCAACCAGTGGTTGCGCAATTTACCGAAACCGATTTTACCAATTCGCTAATAGGCAAAATTGGCTGGTCGCATCACCTGGTGTTGATGGATAAGTGCCCGCAGATGGTCAGCCGTTTCTGGTATATGCTTAACACATTAGAGCATGGCATAAGTAAAAACATATTACTGATGCAGATAGAAGCGGGCTTGTTCGAAAGGCAAATGGCACTTAAAAAAGTATGCAATTTTAATTCTATCTTGCCGGCGCCGCAATCCGATTTTGCCAATTACCTGCTGAAAGACCCCTACATTTTTGATTTTGTGCAGGCCAAAGAAAAAGCCGATGAACGCAATATCGAGGAACAACTTACGCAGCATATTACCCAATTTTTGCTGGAACTTAGGCAGGGCTTTGCTTTTGTTGGCAGGCAATATCCCTTGCGGGTAGGCGGTAAAGAGTATTATGCCGACCTGCTTTTTTACCATACCAAATTACACTGCTATGTGGTGGTGGAATTGAAAGCCCGTGCCTTTGAACCCGGAGACCCTGCACAACTCAATTTCTATATCAATGTAATCAACGATACCCTGAAAACAGGGCAGGACAATGATTCCATAGGTATTTTGCTGTGCAAGGGAAAGAATGAAATTATTGCCGAATATGCGCTCAGAGGATATAACCAACCCATTGGCGTAGCCGACTATGTGTTGAGTAAGGCAATACCCGAAAATTTACAATCTACCTTGCCCCAAATTGAAGATTTGGAACAAGAACTAAAAGATCTCGACCATGAAAATTAACTTGGAAACATACCCTACCTACAAACCCTCTGGTGTGGAGTGGCTGGGGGAGATTCCTGAACATTGGGAGGTTAGTAGACTTAAGAATCATATTGATCTGATTACTGGGTATCCTTTCAAAAGTGAAAAATACACGACAGAAGGTATTAAATTGGCTCGGGGCATCAATGTAAAGGAGGGAGTATTTAATTGGGATGAAACAAGATATTGGCCAGCTTTAGAAAAACATCTGGAAGATTTTTTACTTGAGACAAATGATATATTAATTGGCATGGACGGATCGAAAGTTGGAAAAAATTTCTGTAAAGTTAAAGAAAGTGACCTGCCCATTTTGTTGCTTCAACGTGTTGCAAGATTGAGAGCAAATGGTTCCTTGAAATCTGATTTTTTATTCTATAATTTCTTAAATAAGAACTTCTTAATATGGGTGGAAATGTCCAAGACAGACCCAATGGTTCCTCATATTGCTCCAACGGATATTCACGATTTTATCATTCCTATTCCCCCTCTATCCGAGCAAACCGCCATTGCCGCCTTTCTCGACCGCAAAACAGCCCTGATAGAGCAGGCCATTGGCATCAAACAAAAACAAATCGAACTGCTCAAAGAACGCCGGCAAATCCTCATTCACAAAGCCGTTACCCGTGGCATTGGGTCGTTGAGCGGAGTCGAAACGCCCAATGTTAAACTAAAAGAGAGCGGCGTGGAATGGATTGGGGAGATACCGGAGGGGTGGGAGGTGAAGAGGTTGAAAACGTTACTGCAAGAAGGACGGGATGGTATTAGAATTGGCCCATTTGGCAGTTCAATTAAATCTGAAATTTTAAAACCAAAAGGATTTAAAATTTATGGACAAGAACATGTAATTGCAGATGATTTTAGCATTGGAGAAAAGTATATTGATGAAAATGATTTTATGAGATTGTCAAACTATGAATTATTTGCTGGAGATATTGTGATAACTATGATGGGAACAACTGGAAAAAGTAAAGTTGTGCCTAATAGCATTGAACGAGGAATCATGGATAGTCATTTAATCAGAGTTCGAACAAAAAATAATCAAGCAAAACCCGAATTTGTTTCGTTTTTAATTAATGACTCCGAATATATTTTTGACCAAATTAAATTAAGAGGTAAGGGTTCAATAATGGAAGGATTAAACTCTTCTATAGTAAAATCGCTTCATTTATTGCTTCCGCCTTTAAATGAGCAAAAATCAATCCTATTATACATCGATGAAATAAATTCAAAATTTAAAATCACAATTTCCCTCAAAGAGCAGGAAATAGAGAAGCTAAAGGAGTACAAAGCGACGTTGATAAACAGTGCGGTAACGGGGAAAATAAAAGTAGATAACGATGACAAGTAAAACCAACGAACAGGCGCTCGAGGCCACCATCGAAAAACGATTGACGGGCGTTTGCCTCGAAGAGCTGAAGGAGCAACCTATTGCTGCACATGCGGTGTACGAAAGAGCAGCCTTGTACCGCGCCGGCAATGGCTATTACATCGGGGCGCCGGAGGATTTCAATGCCAGGTTTGCCATTGACGAACTGCGCTTCTGGGATTTTTTGCAAACCACCCAATCAGAGGAGCTGGCCAGGCTGCAAAAGCAAAGCAACTGGAAACTGAAAATTCTCGAACGCCTCGATCGTATGATTAAAAAATACGGCATCCTGCGTTTGTTTCGCAAAGGGCTGGATGTTGACGATGCGCACTTTACCCTGCTCTATCCTTTGCCGTTGGCCAGCAGCAGCGATAAGGTAAAAGCCGGTTTCGAAAGCAACCAGTTCAGCGTAACCCGTCAGTTGCGCTATTCGTTAACCAATCCCGGCGAAGAGATTGACATGGTGCTGTTTGTGAATGGGTTGCCATTTGCCACCATGGAGCTGAAAAACCCCTGGACAGGGCAGAATGCCAGGGTGCACGGCCAAAATCAATACAAATTCAAAAGAGATATTACGCAGCCTTTGCTCAACTTCGGTCGTTGCATTGTGCACTTTGCCGTGGATACCGACGAAGCCTATATGACCACCAAACTCAATGGCGCCGGCACTTACTTCTTGCCGTTCAATCTGGGGCAGCGCGAGCCCATATTTGGAAAAGGGAATCCGCCCAATCCGTTCGGGCACAAAACTGCCTATCTGTGGGAAGAGATATTTACCCGAACCAGCGTGGCCAACATCATTCAGCATTTTGTCCGTTTTGATGGCAAAGAGACCGACCCGCTCAACAAAAAGACGTTGTTTTTCCCGCGCTATCATCAGTTGGATGTGGTGCGGAAAATCGTGGCTGATGCGGCTAAAAAAGGGGTGGGGCAAACCTATTTAATTCAACATTCGGCCGGTTCGGGCAAATCCAATTCCATTACCTGGGCAGCCTATCAGCTCATCGAGACTTATCCTGAAAGCGATACCATTCCCGGCAGCAAGGGCATTTCCAATCCTCTGTTCGATTCGGTGATTGTGGTAACCGACAGGAGATTGCTCGACAAACAGCTTCGCGAAAACATCAAGGAATTTTCGGAGGTAAAAAACATTGTTGCCCCCGCCTATTCATCGGCTGATTTGAAATCGGCGCTGGAGAGCGGTAAGAAAATCATCATCACCACCATTCAAAAGTTCCCCTTCATTGTGGATGGCATTGCCGATTTAAGTGATAAGCGGTTTGCGGTGATTATTGATGAAGCCCATTCGAGCCAGAGCGGAACCGCCGCCGGAAAAATGAACCAGGCCATGGGCAATACTTCCGGCGAAAACGAAGAGGAAGAAGACCACGACCCGCAGGACAGAATCCTCGAAGCCATGCGTTCGCGCAAGATGCGGGGCAACGCCTCCTATATGGCTTTTACGGCTACTCCCAAAAACAATACGCTGGAACGTTTCGGCGTGAAACAGGAGGACGGGAAATTCAAGCCGTTCCACCTGTATTCGATGAAGCAAGCCATTGAGGAGGGATTTATTCTGGATGTGCTGGCCAATTACACCACCTACAAGAGCTATTACGAAATCGAGAAGTCAATCCGGGAAAACCCGCTGTTCGACTCCGTGAAGGCGCAAAAGAAATTGCGGAATTATGTGGAGCAGGACAAGCAAACCATTGCCACCAAAGCGGATATCATGCTCGAGCACTTTGTAACGCAACTGGTAAATACCAAGAAACTGAAAGGAAAAGCCAAAGCCATCGTTGCCGCACAAAGCATCGAATCGGCCATCAGCTATTATTTTGCATTGAAAAAATTGCTTTTCGAAAGAGGCAACCCGTTCAAGATTGCGATTGCTTTCTCGGGGATGAAAAAACTAAATGGCATCGAATATACCGAAGAGAGCATGAACGACTTCCCTGCCCGTCTGGATACCGCCAAACCAACCGACCCCGGTTATATCAGCGACAAAATTGCCCGCTACTTTGACATGGACGAATACCGTATGCTGGTGGTAGCCAATAAATACCTGACGGGTTACGACCAACCCAAATTGACCGCCATGTATGTTGACAAGAAATTGCAGGGGGTAATTGCGGTGCAGGCCTTATCGCGGTTAAATCGTTCGTCGGATAAACTCGGGAAGAAAACCGAAGATTTGTTCATCCTCGATTTTTACAACACCACCGAGGATATAAAGAAATCCTTCGACCCGTTTTATACGGCCACCTCGCTGAGCAAAGCCACCGACATCAATGTGCTGCACGAACTCAAGTCCAGTCTCGACGATGCAGGGGTGTATGAATGGAGCGAAGTGGAGGATTTCGTCGAAAAATATTTCAGGGAGGTAAATGCTCAGGAGTTAAGCCCGATCATTGATATTGCTGCCGAAAGATTTAATACCACGTTGGAGTTAGAAGACACGGCAAAAGCGGATTACAAAATAAAGGCAAAGCATTTTGTGAAGATTTATGGCCAGATGGCTTCCATCATGCCCTATGAAGTTGTTGCCTGGGAAAAGCTCTTCTGGTTTTTGAAATTCCTGATTCCCAAGCTCATTATTCTTGACAAGGAAAAAGATGCCCTGGATGGATTATTGAATTCCGTTGACCTCTCCACGTATGGGTTGGAAAGGGTTAAGCTCAATACGAGTATTGGTCTTGATGCCGCAGCAACCGAGGTTGATCCGCAAAACCCAAATCCACGCGGCGCACACGGCAGCGAATCTGAAAAGGACGAACTCGATTTAATCATCAAGAGTTTCAACGAACGCTGGTTTCAGGGTTGGGAAGCCACACCCGATGAGCAGCGGGCGAAATTTGTGAATCTTGCACAGCGGATGAAGGAGCACACCGACTTCAAAGAAAAGTATGCTGAAAATACTGATATTCAGAACAGAGAGATCGCATTCGGTAAAATCTTTGATGACGTGATGGGAAAGCAACGCAGAACCGAACTTGAACTCTATCGTTTAGTTTCGCAGGACGAAGGCTTCAAAATAGCCATGCAGGATACCATCAAACGCATGTTGAGGGTGTAGGTCTTCTTATGGTGGCTCAAAAAGAGTGTTTATTTTCACTATTCGAGAGCTGGCATTTGGGGGGGGATCCTGGAAAATAAAATTTTAAACTATAAAACTTTCATGTCAGAAATTCCACGAAATAACACGGGTTTAGCCGGCGAGTACTTTGTAGCTGCTGAGCTTTATCGCAGAGGATGGTCAGTAGGTATGACAATTGGTAATGCCAAAGCCATTGATCTGTAATGCTTTTATAATTTTGTTGTGCTCAACGGTGATAAAATAGAACCGCCCGAATATTTTATCGGGCGTTCGGAAGAGATACAACCCCTGATAAAACAGTATGTCACCAGGGGAATTCTCGACAGGTCATCAGTCAACAATCCGGAGTTCAAAGACCGCTGGGATAAACTTAGCCAAAATAGTTAAACCAATAGCCTGCGAAAAATGAAAATAGAAAAGAAATCAATCACCAAAGGAAAAATTTTCAAGCTCACGATCTTTTCAGCGAACAGTCGCAACTGATTGAGCAAAGCCGCACGGAGGTTGCCGTGTATGCCAACAGCACGTTAACTCTGCTCTTCTGGCAGGTTGGCCGGCGGATAAACGAGCACATTTTGCAAAACAAACGTGCAGATTATGGGAAACAAATTGTCGTGACACTGGCCCGACAATTAACCGAAAAATACGGTCGGAACTTTGAGGAAAAAAATTTGCGCCGGATGCTCCAGTTTGCTGAACAGTTCTCCGATGAGCAAATTGTCGTACCACTTGGCCCGACAATTAAGCTGGTCGCATATACTCATTCTTTTACCGATAAAAAGAATGGAAGCCAAACTTTATTATGCAAAATCCTGCGCAGAACAGGCATGGGGTAAGCGAGATCTTCGCGAACAAATCAATCGCAAAGCCTTTGAGCGATCCTTAGTGGAGTCAGGAACAGGCAATGTCCTGTAGTGTAGCCAGGCACAGGCAGCGCCAGGTGGTTGAGCCTGCCGAAACCACCGTTGAAAATTAGTTTAAAGTATGAAAGGATACACGTACATATTACAATGCTCAGATGGTAGTTATTATGTGGGTAGCACAAACAATCTTGAGCTTCGTCTGGCACAGCATCAAGCGGGCGAAGGAGCTAATCATACAAAAAAGAGACTACCTGTGGAATTGGTTTATTATGAAGAATATGCCCGAATAGACGAGGCTTTTTACAGGGAAAAGCAAATACAGGGATGGCGCAGGGCGAAAAAAGAAGCATTAATAAACGGAGAATATGATAAGCTACCTGAGTTGGCAAAAGCTTATGGCACAAGACTGCCTTCGACGAGGCTGCCTTCCACGATCTCAGGCAGCGGGTTTGGTGATGGGGAGAAGCTGCTTTCGACAAGCTCAGGCAGCGGGTTTGGTGGTGGAGAGTCAGTTACAGGCAGCGCCCGGTGGTTGAGCCTGTCGAAACCACAGTTAACAAGTGATAAAACCACCAGTATAATAGATACCCTGGGAAATACTAATCTTTTAACGATTCCCAAAACCGCCTTCCTCTGCAGTCGCAACATTTCGGCATCGGCGGTGCTGAAATGCTACGACTGGGCTATCGCGCAGCGTGAAGCGGGCAACTGCGTCATCAGCGGTTTTCACAGCCAGATTGAAAAAGATGTGCTGCACTATTTGCTCAAAGGCAGTCAGCCGATTATCGTGGCGATGGCCAGAGGGTTGAAAAAGATCATAGAACCGGAATTCCTACAACCACTTCAGGAAAACAGGCTACTGATCATCACTCCATTCGATACCAATACCCGCCGGATATCTCAACGCACAGCAGAAATCCGCAACCAACTGATGATCCAACTGGCCGACACCATTGCTGTTGGCCACATCAGCCCTGGAGGCAACCTGGAAAAACTCCTTCAAACCACCAATAAGGAAATTGTTAGGATTGGTTGAATTAAATCCAATTGTAGTGCAAAGCGAAAACACACATTCGGAAGCAGTGCAGTACCCAGGGATGCACGCTCCGAAGGGGATGCAGCCCTGCAGAAAGCAAGAAAAAAGGTAACGAAAGATGAAAAGGGAGAAAACCTGACAGGTTTTGGAAACCTGTCAGGTTTGGAACGGGGAGCAGTGCGCCGGATTTTTGGGAGGGGGAGCGGGATTATAAGAAGTTACACTTGCAGAAGGCGACTGGTGGCATAGAAAAACAAAAACACCAGAGAGCACACAAAGAAAATAGACTATTTTTAACCCATAAAAAATAAAGCAATGAACGAGTTGATCCAACAAACTGGCGCCATCCTGACACAGGCTCAGGAGTTATTGAAAATGCCCGGCGTAAAAGAGACCGTTACCGGCTTTTTGGGCTGGATGGGCAAAAAAATCTTTTCAAAAAGCAAAACAGCCCAGGAGCGGCTGATCCTCATCGAACAGCGACAAGCCGACGCCCAAACCATCGCCACACTCATGGGCAACCTCGAATCGGCGCTGGAAAATAATGAGGAACTGCAAAAAGAGCTGAACGAAAAAGTTGCTGCCGTGCAATCGGAGCTAAAGCAGGCGGGGGTGGTGATTACAAAAACCAATACTGGAACGGTCACCGGGAATGATAACCAGTTTTTTCAGGATATTACAGGCAATGTAACAACAACCAAAATAGGTCGGCAGATCAATCAGGGCAGCAGCAGTACCTACAACGAAAACAATTAGTAATCATGGAAATCGGCAGGCAGATCAACCAGGGCGCGGGCAGCACTTACAACGAAAATACAATTTCCAATCATCTCTATTATTCAGCCGATTATCAGAAGCTAGTTAGCGAAATTGCTGACACCAGGGAAATCCTCGATAGCCTGCCCGAAAGCAAGACTGAATTACGGCTAAAACATTCAGGCAAGCTCAATGATCTGGAAAAACAACTGACCGATTTCAAGCAAAACGTATTCAGCCTTTACGAGACCTTTACAAAAATTCCGATCAACACCGCCCGGTTGCAATTGGCCAAAGCGCATTTCGACAAAGGCGAATTCCGCGAAGCCGATGCCATTTTGAAAACCGAAGAAATCAGCAATGAGGTCAATCAACTCAAAATCGCCAAAGAAAAAAAGGAAAGTGAGCTTGTGGAAATTGAAGGTCATTTAGAAAACAAAGCCAATGAATTTCTGATTAAAGCCCAACTATGGAAAACCTTTTACAGCGAACCCGATTGGTTTGATCGCACGGTTGATTGCTACGAGAAAGCCCTTGAAGCTTCCCGGACTGTTGAGGTTATTTTTCAATACGCCTTATTCCTTCAAAATCACAATAAATTTTACCAGGCACAACCGCTTTACGAAGAAGCCTTGAAGCTAAGAAGAGAACTTGCCCGGGAGAACCCGCATACGTACTTACCTGATGTAGCCAAAACCCTTAACAATTTGGCTATTATACAAAAGGTAAAAAATGAATTTGACGATTCAAAAAATAATTACCGGGAAGCCTTGCAGATTTACAGATCGCTTGCCAAAGAAGATCCAGGAAAATATCTACCCAGAGTGGCTGCAACTTTGAACAATTTGGCTGAATTACATTCGAAAAAGAGTGAATTTGGCGAGGCAATGGAAAAATACCAGGAAGCCCTGCAAATACAAAAATCTTTTGACAGAGAAAACCCGGGCACGTATTTGTCTGATGTAGCAGCGACTATGAATAATTTGGCTAATTTACACAAGGCTAAAAATGAATTTGATGTAGCCTTGGGAAAATACGTAGAAGCCTTGCAGATAAGAAGAGAACTTGCCAAAAAGAACCCAAAAACCTATTTGCCCGATTTAGCAATGACTTTGAACAATTTAGCCAATCTTTATGCGGATAAAAATGAATTTGGAGAGGCTTATGAAAAATATGAAGAAGCCTTGCAGATAAGAAGAGAGCTTGCCAGGGAGAACCCAAGAACCTCTTTGCCCGATTTAGCAATGACTTTGAACAATTTAGCCAATCTACATGCAGCTAAAAATGAATATGACGAAGCTTTGGTAAAATATGATGAAGCCCTGCAGATATACAGATCGCTGGACAAAGAGAACCCGGGAGCGTTTTTACCCTATGTGGCAACAACAGTTATCAATTTGAGCATTTTCTATTTTAAATCTCTTCCTGATAAGGAAAAATCAATCACTTTGGCAATGGAAACACTGGAAATTGCAAAACAATTCCCAGATCATTACCAATTGCAGCAAAATGCTCAAAAAGCCATTCAGGTTTTACAGGCACATGGAGTAGATACAGATAAACTGATGAAGAATGTATGATTTGGCTGGCATAGTGCCTTTGGTTGGTGTTTTGGGAGGGGCGGTTTTGCTGCGCCGGAGGATGGGATGGGGGGTGCTGAAACTGAAGTATAAAATCATGAATAAATAACTGGTCTTATGAATATTGAGAAAAAGGAACTTTGGGATGCCTTCTTGCAGGAGTGGCCATTGGAAAGGCTGCAAAGCATGTTGCTCGAAGAATACACCAACCTAAACCGTGAAGATTCGTTCTGTTTTTGGTTGGAATCCAAAACAACAGGGCTTGGCAGTATTTGGGGCGGTTCATCCTACAAATTTGGCATTTATCACCGCAGAAAATCAGCAAAAGAGGATCCGAGATCTGAATACACAACAAAGGGTAATTATTCCTGGGTATTAAAATACGGCCAAACGAAAGAAGCTGCATTTAGCGCAGTAAGAGAAAATATTGTTGCTGTTGCCAGCTTTGCGTTGGACAATGATTTGGAAAAAATAGAGGGTGTAGATTTAGGCCACACCGTTAAATGGAAGATAGCAGCTTTGTACAACCGGCAAATTCCGCTTGTTTACAGCAAAGATGCCATTGTTTTTTTATGCGATAATTTTACCATAGATAAAAAACTTCCGTATTCGGATAAGCTCCGAAAATTGGCAGCACTGAATAGTGGTAAAGATATTCTTTCACACAGCGAAGCTTTATGGACACTATGGGATGAACATAGAAAGGGAGGTTTTCCACCAAAAACCAACAATGGCGATACCAATTACTGGTTATTCCAGGGCAACCCCAAAATTTACAATATAGTAGGTTCCTTGAAGGATAATGCATTGAAATCATGGAGTGTGTCAGCTCACAAGGATAAAATCAAAATAGGGGACAAAATAATACTTTGGCTAACCGGTGAAAAATCAGGATGCTATGCCTTAGCCAGGGTTACCTCCGGAATAGCTAACAGATTAGACGATGATATAGAGCAAAAATATTATACGGATTTGAGCAAACTGCAAAGTACCGACAGAGTCAAAATAGCAATAGAATACAATTTGTGGAATAATCCTGTTCTCAAAGAAGTTTTGATTGATTTACCGGAATTTCAAGGTTTCAACGGAGGAAATAAAGGAACCAACTTTGCAGCATCGCAACTTCATTATGAAACTATCTTAAAGCATGTCAATATGATTGGATCAAATCATTTCCCCCTCAACCAAATCTTTTTCGGCCCTCCGGGAACCGGAAAAACTTACAATACATCAGGCGAAGCCATCCGCATTGCCGACCCTGATTTTTATGTAGCAAATATAAATGACAGAGGAAAACTAAAAGAGAGGTTCCGGGAGTTGCTGATTAATGACTGGAAGAACCCGCAAAAAGGCCAGATCAGCTTTTGCACCTTTCATCAGAGTTTCTCTTACGAAGACTTTATCGAAGGCATCAAGCCGGTTGTTGAACAGCAGGAAGAAATCAATGAAGAGGACAACTACCTGAAATATGATATTGAGGACGGCATTTTCAAGAAATTGGCCGACAGGGCAAGGTATTTTGCCAGTAGCGAAGCGAAAAAGGATAAGCAGCGGATCAGCCTGACAGATGAAGATTTCAAATCTGCGCAGTTTTATAAAGTTTCGCTGGGCAACATAAGTATCCCGGAAGATCAGGCCATTTATGATTACTGTATCGAAAACGATCTGATCTCAGTAGGTTTTATGGACAATTGGGATCTTACCGGAAAAACTGAATCAGAATTGTATAAACTGATTGAAGGAACCAAACTGAGCAATTACGAGCCTCAGGCTATGAATTGTTTTATCCATTATCTGAAAAAGGGCAATTTTGTTATTATTTCGAAGGGTAAAGACAAAGTTAGAGCGATTGGAAAAGTCACTGGCGATTATTTCCATAAACCTGATGCACCAATCAATTACACTCAATTTCGCAAAGTGGAGTGGATCATTAAAAACGCTGATATTCCGGTTGAAGAAATTTATCAGAAGTCATTAATGCAGAAAACAATCTACAAACTTAACAAGGATTGGGTGAACAAAGAGTTTTTTGTCCAAGCCCCTGCTGCTCCCATCAAAGAAGAGCAGCACAACTTCGTCCTGATCATTGATGAGATCAACCGCGGGAATATCTCTCAGATTTTTGGAGAATTGATCACCCTCATCGAGGACGATAAGCGCGAAGGAAAACCCGAACAACTGGAAGTAACGTTGCCTTATTCCAAGGAAAAGTTCAGTGTGCCGGCCAATTTGCACATCATCGGCACCATGAACACCGCCGATCGCAGCATTGAGGCGCTCGATACTGCACTGCGCCGGAGGTTTACGTTTGTGGAGATGGCGCCCAAACCTGAACTGATCAGCGAAGTGGGCAGATCAAAGGGGATGATTGAGGATATTGACCTTGTGAAGTTGCTCACGACCATCAATGAGCGCATTGAAAAACTGATTGACAAAGACCACCAGATTGGCCATTCCTACTTCTTGGATATTGCCAGCTTTGATGAATTGAAACTGGCTTTTAAAAACAAGATGATTCCGCTGCTGGAAGAGTATTTCTACGGCGACTTTGGCAAAATCGGCCTGGTGCTGGGCAGCGGCTTCGTAATCCCAAAAAAAATGAATGATTTTAGCTTCGCTGACTTCAAAGGATTTGATGATGATATTATTACAGACCTGAAAGAGCGAAAGGTTTATGAAATTACCGGTTCGGAAGCATGGGGTGTTGAGGATTTTAAAAATATTTACCAGAAATAAAGCATCAGGCTATGCCGGTTATCAGAGTTTTTGAGCACGAGCGGTTAACGACTCATCCAGATGATCATGGGCGAGCGCTGACTACAGTTCAGTTTGAAAAGCTGTGTCAGTTCAACGATAAGAACGATAACAAATACTTCACGGTGATTCGCAACGGCATCAAATTCTGTCAATACGTTGGCGTTATTCAAATCGGCAACCTCACCATCGAAATTCTGCCCAAAGCCGACAAGCAAACAATTACTAAACACGAATTTGACTCTCAGACCCGGCGATGGCAAAAGGTTTTGTTGAAGATGCTGGCCATCAGCGGCGAAATTGAACTTGAAACCGTTTCGGAGGCCAGCTTGAGGAAGCGGTTTACCCTTCTCGATCTGTATTTTGAGGTTTATCTTCAGGAGGTTGATACATTGCTCCGCCGCGGCCTCGCCAAAAAATACCGGCAAAACGAGGGCAACGTGAAAGCGCTGAAGGGGCGTTTGAATTTTTCCAGGGACATAGAGCGCAACTGCATTCACCGTGAGCGGTTTTACACCTGCCATCAGTCCTACGACCACGAACATCTTATCAACCAGATTTTGCTGAAAGGCCTCAAAATTCTTGATGTACTCTCATCCGGCAGCATATTGAATGATAGAATCAGGAAGCTCCTGTTTTACTTTCCTGAGATCAGCGAAATAACCATTAACAAAGATTCCTTCAACAAAATCCGCCTCACCCGTAAAACAAGGGACTACACAAAAGCACTGGCCATTGCCAAAATGTTGATCCTGAATTATTCACCTGATATTTCAATGGGCGATGAAAACATGCTGGCGCTGCTGTTTGACATGAACAAGCTGTGGGAGAAATACATCTATAAACAGCTCAAGGCCAGGGAAAACCAGTATCTGCGTGTCAAGTACCAGGCGCAGGATCTCTTTTGGGAGTCAAAAAGTATATACGCCGACATTGTAATTGAAAGAAAAAAGGCCTCGGTTATGCATGAAAGCGCCGATAATGATAAATGGGAGCCCTTCATCATTGATACCAAATGGAAGCTGATAGATGTGAACAAACCCTCCGACGATGACCTGAAGCAGATGTATGTTTACAATATGTACTGGAACAGCCCCAAAAGTATGCTATTATACCCAAAGCTTGCCGGTGTAAAGGACAGCGGTTTTGGTAAATTCCACAAAGGCCGGCTGGGCGATAATCATTGCAAAATTGGCTTTGTGAGTGTGCTGGACGAGAGTGGAGGATTAAATCAGGAAGTTGCAGGTGAGATACTGAAAAAAATTAAACCGGAGTAAGATAGCTAGAAAACCTGACAGGTTTCCGAAACCTGTCAGGTTTGGATGGTTTAGCCAGGTATATCAGAAGTCTAGAAGTTGAATAATCCGCGACAAGTACGATTTCAAATCAAAGATTTAAATTATGCCAGAAATACCCAGAAACAATACAGGCCTATCCGGTGAGTACTTTGTGGCAGCCGAACTTTACCGCATGGGTTGGTCGGTGGGCATGACCGTTGGCAACGCCAAAGCCATTGATCTGTAATGCTTTTATAATTTTGTTGTGCTCAACGGTGATAAAATAGAACCGAGGCTGTCTCAAAAGTCTATAAAAAGATTTTCAACGCTTTCAGCCCTTGTTAATCAGAGGGAAAGCGTTGAAAATCAAATCTGAAGTTTTTTTGGTTGAGCGAATTATTCTTTCAGTAACGTGATTTTTGAAGTTGAAACTCCGGTTCCGGAGTTGACCCGGATCAGGTAGATACCGGCCGGAACGTTCGATAAATTAAGCTTCACAGGTTCTGAGTGAGCCGCCTCAAAAGATTGCTCAAAAACCTTCATCCCAATAAGATCAAACAGTTCAATAGTCAATTCTCCTGAACCGGTTGAACTGACAAACACTTCACCGGATGATGGGTTGGGATAAACGGCTGTTTTGAGTTCATCTCCCTCAACCAGCCCGGTGCAAATCTCCACCATGAGCATCTGTTCGGCGAGTCCGGCGCAACCGTTTACATCAACATATTCGTAGCTGATGATGTGTTCGCCAACGCCTGCCAGTTGCGGATTGAAAATGCCATTTTCTACCCCGGTTCCCGAATATACGCCGCCTTCAGGAGAGCCGCCTGATAAAGCAAAAGGAGCTGTGTAATCACAAACCGGCTCAAAGGGCGTCAGGGTAACTTCCGGATTAGCATAAATTTCCATGAAGGCGGTCTCCGTTTTTGTATCAGAAAACACATCATTGGAAACGGTGAGGGTAACATTCCAGAAGCCCGGTTCAGGGTAATAAACCATTGGGTTGATCTCGCCGGAAGTGGCAGGAATTCCACCTTCGAACACCCATTCCCAGGTCGTTATGTTGCCATTTGATGCGTCTTCAAACTGCACATAGCTGCCCTGACACACGTTTTTATTTTCCACATCAAAACCTGCAATCAACCCGCTGTTGCAATTTACGATAAAATCATCAAGACAGGGTATCGTAGGTGGATTACAGATGCCGAAGTGCATTTTATAGTCAGGACAAACTACAACGTAGGTGGGTGTTCCATAAAAAATCTGGCCGTCAATCAGCACATCAATGGCATTTCCACCATTTCCTTCGCTGCCTGCACAAGGGTGAGTCACACCAAACAGAAACTTAAACTCATTGATCATAAAGTTATCGTCGTAGCGTGCGATTCCCCAAACATCCAGATTGCTCATGCCAGAGCCATATTTGACGTACACCTCTTCAATCAGTGGGGCGTGCGCCGTACATGAACTTCACGTGGCCGAAAAAATGTCAATCAGTATCGTGCGTCCTTTATCCAGCTCATCATAAAGTGTCCAGGATTGGCCATCAGAATCGATGATGGTAAAATTCCCAACTGCCTTTTGCGAAGTGGCGCCATCTGCCGAGGTTACATCGAACATCTTCGTTTGTGCGAAGAAAGGCAATGTAAAAGCGAATAATAAAGCGGTCAGTACAATTTTCTTCTTCATATTTGTTTACTTTTTAAATGTTAATCATCTGTTAGTATCAATAATCTAACAAACCTGACAGCAAAACTATTGAAAAGATGCCTCACTTTAACACGAATTAACGTTTTGTGATTTCAGCTATCTTTGGCCGCTCGATTTTTGAGCGCATGTAAAAAAACCTTTTATGATGAAAAAATATGGTCTATTTGTTCTGATCTGCTGTATGGCGGCCTTTTCCTGCACAACAGAAAAAGCGGAAATTAAAGTTCAGTTTGGTGGTGAAGCGCAGGGAACGTATTACGTGGTCACCTACTTTGCCGATGATTCGCTGGTTACCCAGCACCAGATTGACTCTTTGCTCATGAATTTTGATCAGATTGCTTCCATCTGGCAACCCAATTCACTGATTTCCCGAATCAACCGTAACGAAACTGACCTGGTGAATGACCGCTATTTCAGCGATATTTTTAAACTTTCGCAGCAAATATCCGAACAAACCGGCGGCGCTTTCGATGTCACCGTCGGCCCACTGGTAAACGCCTGGGGATTTGGGTTTAAGAACAAAATGGATATGACCTCCGAAAAAGTTGACAGTATCATGACGTTCGTCGGATTTCACGGGATCAGGCTGGAAAACAACCAATTAATTAAAAATCATCCCAACATGCAGATCGACTTTAACGCCATCGCCAAAGGGTATTCCATAGATGTCATCGGAGGATTCCTTGAATCATTTGGAATCAGGAATTACCTTGTGGATATCGGCGGCGAGGTGTTGGCCAGGGGGTCGAAACCAG
>JACZJL010000120.1 GCA_014860585.1 Bacteroidales bacterium
TTCCCAGAGAACACTTTCATCATTTTCTGCAGTGGCAGATAAACTCACTGTTTGCGACTCGCAAACCGACATGTCCTCTCCGGCAGAAACAGTTGCATTGGGCAGGAAGGTCAGGGTAAAACAATGTTCGTCATCAGCACAGGGACTCAGGGCAAAAGCTTTAAGGCACAGCTCAGCTAAACCGTTAATCACATCCAGCTCTCCCGGATGGTAGGTTGTGTTCAGTTGATCCGGAGCATCAAAATATCCATCACCGCTTGTTGACCAGAGTAAATAATCATAATTTGCGGTAAAAGCATCATTGGTCTGGAAAAGTTCACCAGCACAAATCGCAGCAGCATCACCGGCAAAAACAATTGGTGTCCGGGTGATGTCAATCAATACCTGGTCGCTTACCGGAGGACAAAGGTTACTGTATGCTGTCAGAGTAAAGGTTACTTCCCCATTAGCTTTGTCTGATTGACCAAAGTAATAGTAGGGTGAGATAACATTATCAAAGATAAAAAATCCATCCCCCGAAGTAGTCCATAACACAGACGATTGTCCTGAAGCAGAACCAGAAAGCACAATATACACTTCTGATTCACAAATTGTCTGATCGACACCGGCATTTACCTGCGGTGGTTCATTGAAAGTAATATTCAGATAGTCGGTATCATTCGCACAATTGGGAAAAGCAAAGGCTGTGAAAGAAAGGTTTACATGACCTGAAAGTTTGTCTTGTAAGCCCGGGTAATAAACTGTTTCAAAGGCGGCAGGATTGGCAAAGTTTCCGTCACCCGAAGTTTGCCATACTACGGATTGCTGATACTGAGCATAACCGGCTACTAATACTGAATCATTAAAACAAGTCATAAAATCATCCCCGGCATCAGCTAAAGCATCCTCACAATCAGGATCAAATGACACCTGAATTTGATCTTCAGCTATCTCCAGACAGTGTTCAAACGGAAACGCATACAATGTGAGTATCACACTTTCACTATCATAATCCATCTGGCTTGGGTAATAAACACTATGAAGATCCGTCGGATCATCGAAGGTACCTGACCCGCTGGAAGTCCATAGCAAACCAGAATTATCTTCCACAATCGCATCATTCACAACAACACTATCCCCAGCTATTACGTGCTGGTCTTCGCCGGCAAAAGCATGCGGCGATTTCTGGACGTAAAGGTTAAGGTAATCAGTGGCATAGTTACACAAATTCATTGCAAATGCGGTTATCGTAATATTTACCTCACCGTTGGCTATATCTTCTTCACCGGGATAATAAACCGGGTTAAGCACCAAAGCGTTGGAGAAAAACCCATCGCCATCAGTTGTCCAAAGGACTGAGGAATAATTTTCCCCGGTTGCTGTCAAGTTGCCAAAATCTGTTTCACAAATGGTAAAATCATCAGCGGCATCAATGGTCGGAGATTTTTCAATGGCTACCGACAATGCTGAAGTTGCATTATTACAACCATTCCCAGAAAAAGCTGTTATTGAAAGAATAACCTCTCCGGCAGCAATATCCAGAATGCCAGGGGTGTAAGTTGTGCTCAAACTCCCGGG
>JACZJL010000121.1 GCA_014860585.1 Bacteroidales bacterium
TCCCTGGTGTTGTTTTAAATCCTGAATTTTCGGTTGATAACGGCTTAAGCTGGGATCCCTGGACAGGGGAGTACATCATCGGAACTGTAGGTACTTCAACCAACAGCAATACCTTCTCCCTTCAGATTCGCGGACAGGTGAATCCATCTGCTGCCGAAGGAAGCCAGATCGTCAATACTGCGACTGTAACAAGTACCCTGTCTTTCGATCCAAATCCAAATAACAACAGTTCTGCGGCAACCAACAATGTCACTGATCTGACTGACCTGAAAATTACGAAAGTTGATTCCCCGGATCCTGTAATTCCGGGTCAAACACTTACCTACACCATTACAGTGGAGAACCTCGGCCCTTCGGATGCGCAAAATGTTGTGGCAACAGATAACCTGCCCGCTGGATTGCTTTCAGCAAATGCATCTGCTACTGCCGGAAGTTGGAATTCACCCTACTGGAATTTGGGAACTCTGGCAGCCGGTGCATCACAAACCCTTACCATAACCGCCGTAGTTGGTGAGTTGGCCAATGGCGCCATCCTTACCAATACTGCTACTGTGATTACAAGTACGCAGGAGGTAATTACAGGAAACAATATGTCAACGGTAACGACTACCATTACTGCCAATCCGCAAATCAGCATGACCAAAACTGCAGATAAAACCAGTAATGTTGTTGTCAATGAAACAATTACCTATACCTATGTGGTCACCAACACAGGTAACGTGGTAATGAATAACATTACTGTCGCCGATTTACACAGTGGTTTTGGTAGCCTGAGTGCTATCACCCCGGCATCAATCCCAATGCTTGCTGTTGGATCGTCTGCTACTTTCACTGCCACCTATATTGTTACTCAAGAAGATATTAATGCACAATTTGATATCGTAAATACAGCTACTGCCACTGCAACTTTTGCCGGTCAAAGTTTTACAGCTTCTGCAAATGAAACAGTAATTCTAACCACTGCAAATCCATCAATTTTCCTCAATAAATTTGCTGATGATATTACAGAAGTAGTTACAGGCCAGATATTAACCTACACCTACGAAGTGACCAACACTGGCAATGTGGTAATGAGTAACGTTACAGTGGCCGACCTTCACAGTGGAGCAGGAGCGCTAAGTAACATTAATCCTGCAAGTATTCCTTCACTTGGGATTGGACAAACAGTCACTTTCACAGCGACCTATCAAGTCACACAGGAAGACATTGACTTGCAACTGGACATTGTGAATACTGCGACTGCAACTGCCACTTACAACGGCGATGATTACCAGGATTTCGATGCTGAAATAGTGGATGTGAAGGACAAAGAGCCATCAATTCTGGTGACAAAACTGGCAAATCCGCAGATTTACAGTGTCCTTGGACAACCGGTAACCTACACGATCACAGTTAAGAATACCGGCAATGTAACCTTGAATAATGTTATCGTAGCTGATCCGCTGACCGGCTTGAACACTACCACGCTGACCCTTTCTCCAAATGAAGAGTTGACTTATGTTGAGACCTATTTTATAACACTCCAGAATCTTATCAATGGTACTGTAACCAACACCGCGACTGCAGCAGGAGAGGATCCTCAGGGTAATCCGGTTGAAAATGAAGCCTCCGAAATCATTACAGCGGTATTTAATGATATCCTTGCTGAAGATGATAACTATGGTCCTTTTACCGGATACGACGGCAACCCCAATGCAGGTAATGTGCTGGACAATGATGAGTTTAACGGAAACCTGGCAACTGTAAGCGAAATTGATATTTCAATTGTGATTCCAGCAGTACCGATAAATGGTGGTCCGGTTCCATCAATCGATCCTTTAACGGGTAATCTGAATATTCCACCGCAGACTCCCGCCGGCGTTTACACAATTACCTACAGGATTTGTGAAGATTTTAATCCTGTTAATTGCGATGAAGCGCTGGTGAGTGTGATTGTTGTCGAAGCTCCGATTTTGGCCGAAAATGACAATTTTGGTTTCGTTTATGGAAATACGGGTAATGCAAATATTGGGAATGTTTTGGATAATGACATGTTGAATGATTTACCGGTGGATATCAGTGATGTTCAGATTTCAATTGTGAATCCTGCTACTGATCCTGGTGTTTCAATTGACATCAACACAGGGATTTTAGGTGTTGCTGCGAATACCCCCGGAGGTCTTTACACGATAACATACCAAATATGTGAAGTACTTAATCCGGCCAATTGTGATGATGCAGTTGTCACGGTGTTTGTCATGTATCCTGAATTGACAGTCACCAAAACTGCCGATCCTCAAACCTATTCTGAAGTGGGCGAGGCTATTTCTTATACAATTACTGTGAAAAATACGGGTAACGTCATCTTAAATGATGTGCTGGTAACCGATCCGTTAACTGGTCTGAATACCACTACATTGACCCTTACACCAAATCAGGAGCTGGTTTATACGGAGATTTATTTCACTACTTCTCAGGATGTTTCCAATGGAACAGTAACCAACACTGTGACTGCTAATGGTGAGGATCCGATAGGAGGGCCGGTTGCTGATGATGCAACAGCAATCATTTATCTTGACTGCGTTGCGATAGAGGCATGGGTTTATCTTGAAGGAGCGGCTATTAGCCCATCAGGTATGGCAGTCTACGCTCTTCCGATGCGAACTGATCTGAATAATAAACATATCCTTCCAGGTCAGACATTTAATGATTTTTTCTTTGGAACCCAATACACACCTGCAGGACAACCCTACAATGCCGCTCCCTGGTTCTATTTCGGTACTGAAGGTGTCGGATTCGATTCTGACGGAATTGCTGCGAATGGTGATGCAGGTTATCCTTCAACTGTAGTTGACTGGGTGCTTGTATCATTGCGTGATAATCCAAAAGGAGTGGGAGGTCCTGTTTGCCAGGCTGCTGCATTGCTGCACAAAGACGGTACGATTGAATTTGTGAACGGATCATTTACCTGTTGTGGCCTCAACTTAAACAGTTCCTACTGGATTGTGATCGAACATCGCAACCACCTGATCGTTATGTCGCATGAGGATGTTGAAATTGTCAACAATAAGATTACCTATGACTTCCGTAACAAGCAAAGTTATATCGATCCTGATGTTTTATTTCCGCAGTTGTTTGTCCGACAAAAAGAGGTACTACCTGGAGTATTTGCAATGTTTGGAGGCAATGGCCAGCAATCTTTCACCTCGCAGTCCGACACTGATATCAATTCTGACGACAGGGTGTTCTGGGGGGGGGAGAACGGTATCTTTGGTTACTACAGGATTGGCGACTTCAACCTTAATGGTGATGTGAACTTTAACGACCGCACCATCTGGGAGTTTAACAATGGTCAATTCACCAGTGTATCCAGGGACTAAAAATTTTTACATGGATGGTAATAAATATATTGCCATCCATGTATCTTTTAAAAATATTGACTTATCTTTGCGTCACAAAAAATTATAATCATCAATAATTTCCTAAAATTATGAAAACATTTCAACTTTCTCTTTCACAAAAGATGTTCAGGCTTAATGTTCCGGGAATCGGGAGAAGACTTACTTTCTTGGTATTCGCTTTTCTCTTATTATCAGGGCTTTCAACCTATGCCCAGGTACCACTAATTACTGTGCGTTTCGCCAATCCTCAGATTGACTGCGGAAACATGACTTATTGTGTGGATGTTGAATTTCAGTCAGATGCGCCTGATAAGCGAATCTTCGGCATGAATACCCGTTTTTTTTACGACGGTAATGTCCTCGAATTCATCAATATGACCAATTTTGTCAATGGATATGGTCCTTTTAATCCAAATCCCCCAAATGTAACTTCTGGTAATGCAGTAAGCGGAGCATTAATGTTTTCCTTCAATGGAGCGGCTACATATGTAAATGGCGCTATGCAGCTGATCAATTCATCTGCACCACCTGTTTACATCTCTACAACAGGATGGACCAGGTTGTACAGTATTTGTTTTGAGATTAAAGAACCGGTAGCAACATTTGAGGATGGTTTTTGCCCAAGTCTGCTTTGGGACCTTGAGGAGGACCCGATGAACGGTGGTTTCCTTCCCGGCAGCGATGGTGTAGTGATATCCGTAGTTGCACCTCCACCTGCTTACTCAGCATCTGTCAACGAAAATGTCGTTCAATTTAACTGGGACTACGATGCCGAATCCGGAACTCCGTTTGGCGCCCCAATATCAACCAATTGTGTTGCTCCATGCATAATTCTGGTTGCTAATGACGACGATTTCTCTCAAAATGCTGTTTGCAGTTTTGAAGGTGGTAATGCAGGAAACGTTTTGCTTAATGACCTTATCAACGGATACCAGCCCAATCCCGCTCAGGTCGAATTGACCATTGGCAATAATGGAGGGATCAATGGAGCCACATTGTCATTTGAAGGTAACCTCATCATCCCCCCTGCAACTCCTGCCGGTTTGTATTCATTATCTTACCGTTTGAACGAATATGAAAATACGGATAATTTTAAAACAGCCAATATACAGGTTAAAGTGACTGATCCGGTTTTCCAATGTCCTCCTGATATGACGGTTTGTTTAAGCGAGCAACCTTTTGCACTTACAGGTGCTGTGCCGGGTGGTGGTATTTTTGCCGGAAATGGGATGATCACCGGACTGTTTAACCCAATGGTTGCAGGAATAGGTACACATTTCATTAACTACTGCGTTATCAATCCATTCACCAATGAGCAACTTTGCTGCGATTTTAGTGTAACTGTAACCGATGACCAGCAGGTTCAGCTTTCGATGGGATGGAGCGGAATCTCCAGCTATATTCTTCCTTCTGACCAGACTATGAGCTCTGTTTTAGACCCCGTAAGTCAGCAATTAAATGTGATTTACAATTTTGATGGCATCTACTGGCCGGATCTGGGTATCACCACACTTAACCAATGGAATCCATTTTCTGGTTACATAGCAAGATCATCTGATATTGCCGTATTGCCAATTTGTGGAGATGCCATAACAGGAACTCCATTGGAACTTAATGCCGGATGGAGCATCATGCCGGTATTATCTGCCGTACCGTTTAATATCGAAGATTTATTCAGCGGTGTTACTGGTCTGGTTGTCGTAAAGGAAGTAGCCGGTGTTGGTGTTTACTGGCCGGCCTATAACATCAATACTATTGGTAACCTTCAACCCGGAAAAGCATACATTGTAAGTCTGAGCAGTCCTGCAACCATTGATTTTTCGCAACAGCAAAAGAACATTTCCACCATTAAGCCCGACAATTTTAATCAACTCAACACACCATGGAACATGGTAACCTATACACCGGCTTCACACCTGGTGGCATTCAATCTTGAAGAAAATCCCCTCAAAACTGGCGATATCATTGGTGGTTTTACACAGGATGGCCTTTGTGCCGGTTTGTTCGAATTTAAAAATCCATCCAACTCGTTTGCCATCAGTTTGCAGGGAAATGACTCTTATTCAGATGAAGTCGATGGTTTTATGGAGCAGGAAGCGATTACTTTCAGCGTTTACAGGCCTTCAACAGGCGAGCTCTTGGACCTGGATGTTACATTTAATCCTGCTATGGATCAGGGCTCCTTCGAAACCAACGGGCTGTCGGAAGTAAATTTGATGAAAGTTTCCTCAACAGGTGTTATCATCATTGATGCCTCCTTCCTGATCGTTTATCCCAACCCGACGCAAGGTGAGTTTACCATCAACGGGTTGGAAGGTGTAGCAAAAATTAAAATCTATAATTCATTTGGAAAAGAAGTTAACAAGGTCGAAACGACTCTCCCTGCTTCTTTTAACTTAGGCGGGGTAGCCAGAGGTGTTTATATGATCAGAATTGAGGCCGGACAAAAGATGTATTTCAGAAAGCTGATCATTAATTAAAATTTTAAAAACAATTTTAAATCAGGCAGATAAGAAGATATTCATTAAAGATTTGTTTAAAGGCGGCTTCATACCAGTGAAGCTGCCTTTGTCATTTCCAGTAGGACCAAAAGCGCTACATTTGCAAAAATATCCATGATAATGAAGGTTTATAAACACCTCTTTTTTGATCTTGACAGCACACTGTGGGATTTTGAAAAAAATGCCCATGAAGCTTTTACTGACATTTACATTAAATTTGACCTCAAGGGAAAAGGTGTGATAAGCCTTGATGAATTTGTAAGGAGCTATCTGAAACACAATGACGAACTGTGGGCGCTTTACCGTGATGGAAAAATTGAAAAAGAGTACCTGCGCTGGCGACGGTTTGAAGTCACGCTAAATGATTTCGGTATCCACGACCCGGTGCTGGCGAAGCATATCGGAAACGATTATGTGACCATCAGCCCCAAAAAGACCAACCTGTTTCCCAATGCCATTGCTTGTCTTGAGTACCTGAAAGCGCGCTATGAACTGCATATCATTACCAACGGGTTCGAAGAGGTACAATACACAAAATTGGAAAACAGCAATTTGCGCAGATATTTTCGTCACGTGATCACTTCAGAAGCTGCCGGCAGCAAAAAGCCCGACCCCAGAATTTTTAATTATGCGTTAAAGACTGTGGGAGCATTGCCTCACGAAAGCCTGATGATTGGCGATGACATAGAAACCGATATCAAAGGCGCTTCAAATGCAGGGTTGGATGCAGTGTTTTTCAACCCTGAGAAACAGCCTCACAATGGAGGCGTTACGCACGAAATTTTCGATCTCCTTGAACTAACCCATTTCCTTTAAACAATGAGAATTTTCTTTCTATTTACGATTGCATTTGCCCTTCTGTTCACATCCTTTAGCTGTCGGTTATTTAATACGAAAGCTGAAATCGTTGGATTACCATACACTTTGAGCCATCAGGAAATGACGGCTATGGATTCGTTGTATTTTCAAATAGATATTCAGAATACCGTTTTTATTCCAGACGACCCGTCAAATGGCGACCTTGTTGAACTCAATACAGCCATGAGCACTTTTTTGGATGAAACCATGGTTCGCTTTTGGAGTACTGACACCGTTGGCGCCAGAAAAATGATTCAGGAAACAGGTGCATCAGGCTATTTTATTTTGATGAATCGTTATGAAGTGATGGATACAACCAATGCGCTGATCAGCGTAAAGTTTGAAACCTATAGCTATGCGTTGGGAGCACATGGTTTTACCGCCATCACCACTTTCAATTTTGATTTGATTAACAACCGGATGCTGAAACTTGATGACCTGGTCGATGTGTCAGTGCCTGACAAAATGATTGAATTAGAGAACCTGCTGGCTAAGCACCTCGAAAATCCGGATAGCTGTTTTTTTACCAAACCAACTGTTGGCAATGATTTTACAAGATTTGCCATTGATCCTGGCCATGTTGTGTTTTACTTTGAAGCATACGAATTGGGGCCATATAGTTGCGGAACGGCAACAATAAAAGTCCCCATTGAAGAGCTAAAAACCGCAGGACTTTATGCCTGGGAAAAAGAATAAATAGTACCGGCAAGAAAACCCATTAAATTTGATTTTCAACATTTAGGGTTTTCTTGCTGATACTAAATAAGTCCGGAAAAATCTCTGTTTCAGATGAAGTTAAAATGTCAAATTTGCCGGTAATAATCGACAAGCAGGATGGCCTGTCGGGTTTCCTTGACGTCATGGACACGAAGAATATCAGCTCCTTGTAATAAACACAGCGTGTTCAGTACAGTGGTCCCGTTGAGTGCATCGTCAGGTTTAATCCCCAATATTTTATTGATCATCGATTTACGCGAAATCCCTGCAAGGATAGGGCATTCAAGCGATTGGAAGCGGTGCAGCGATTTTAATAGCTGGTAATTGTGTTCCACAGATTTTCCAAAACCAAAACCAGGATCAAGTATAACCGGAGCATTACTTCCCAATGCCTTTAGTTTATCAAGATTATGCACAAAAAACTTATAAACCTCCTCCACAACATCCTTGTATTTTGGATCATTCTGCATAGTTTGAGGGGTCCCCTGCATGTGCATCATGATGTATGGAATGCCAAGTCTGGCTATTAAAGGAAACATATCAGCATCCATCTGCCCGCCTGAGATATCATTGATCATATCGGCGCCGGCTTCAGCTGCCCGTCTTGCGATTTCGGCCCTGAACGTATCGACGGATAGAATGGTTTGAGGAAGTACTGATCTTAAGCCGGATAAAACTCCTGAAAGCCGCTCCCATTCTTCATCAGCAGAGACGTAACTGGCAAACGGTTTTGACGAGACGGCGCCAATATCAATGATGGCAGCTCCCTGCACAACCATTTCCATGGCATGATCGAGGGCATACCGGATTTCCGGCAATTTTCCTCCATCATAAAACGAGTCAGGAGTAAAGTTGAGAATCCCCATGATCACAGGTTTACTAAGGTCAAGTGTTTTGCCTTGCCACTTAAGTTCTCGTTTTGCGTTCATTCTATATTTTTAAACAAACTTTTACGTTTCGTTAACATGCCGCTAAATTAAACCAATTTATCTTTGGCAAATATTTTCTCAATCTATCATTTAAAATTATAAAGATATGATAATCAATGCATTTTCAAAATTAGCAATGACGATGACGTTGGTAATACTATTTACCGCCATGGGAAAAGCCCAGCAGGTTGAAGAAGTCAAACTTTCACGCGAAGAACAGCAACTCCAGCGGGCAACAGAAAAAGTAGCACGTGCAGAAGCCTCATTAGCCAGGGCGCAAACCGGCGTTGAAGAGGCTGACAGCCTCGCAGCTTCAGGGAAACAGATGATGGATGGTGCTAAGGCTGATTTAAAAAAGTGGAACACCGAAAAATCAGCCCTGGTAAAAAACTATGCTTCTGAAAAAAAAGACCTTGAGCGGCAACTTAAAACAGACGACCGCATTCAGAAGGACAGGGTGCGCGAGCAGGTAAGAGAGTTGGATGCTAGTCACAGAGAACAATTGAGAGAGATAGATAACAAGATTAAAGAAGCAGAACGTACCTACGAAAAGGGGAAAAGTAACCTGGTTAAAAGCAAGGAAAAACACAAAACCGCCAATTCAAAGTTGAAACCTACACAGAAATCTCTCGATGAAGCGCAGAAAGAATTGAACCAGGCGACCGGCATAGACGAAAAACCTCCAAAGCCTGAAAAAGCTGAAAAGCCCGAAAAAATGGAAACACAGGAAAAACCTGGTAAACCTGAAAAGCAACCAAAAAAGGATAAAAAATCTGAAACCGATGATTCTGGTGGAAAGTAGTTCAACTGGCTTTTTTATTTTCCAATCAAGTATTAATTTTTAAAAAACAATGATGACTCAGGGTACTTTGAGAGCAATCACCGGGTGGACTATAGTTATAGTTACGCTTTTCTCCGCTTTTCTTATTTATTTTTTTGAAGGTTTCAACCTGTTATTCCTTATTCTTCTTTTGTTTGAAATGATCCTGGTTGTGCGCTACCGCAGAATTTTTTCTCTGGGTATGATCCGGACTAGCCAGGTGTTGATTGGTTTACTTTTCCTGTTCTCAGGTTTTGTCAAAGCTGTTGATCCTTTAGGAACTGCCTATCAGATCGAAGATTATCTTGATGTGTATAGGATCAATTATGGTTTCGGACTGTCCATTTTTTTATCATTCACTTTAAATGCAACTGAATTGTTGTTGGGGGGACTCATGTTATTGAACATTAAACATAAAATTACCCCCTGGCTGGTTGCATTTATGATGGGCGTGTTTACACTCACTACACTTTATGACGCAATCTACAATCCTGTGCCTGATTGCGGCTGTTTTGGTGATGCCGTGATTATGACCAACTGGCAGACTTTTTATAAAAATCTTGCGATTAATGTCTTTGTATTGATTGTCCTTTTGGGACGGTTTAAAGTTTTTTCTGTATTCAGAAGTGCAACAGAATGGCGACTTGCCGCAACATTGGCAATTTTGTTTACCGGATTTCAATACATGAATTATATCAACCTTCCTATGCTTGATTTCAGGCCATACAAGATTGGTAACCGCCTTACCCCTGAAAATCCGCAGCCAGTAAAGAATTATCTTACCTATCGAAACAAAATCACGGGCGAAACCAAAGAGTATTTGTCGCCAGATTATCCGTTTGACGATCCCGAGTGGCTCGAAAACTGGGAATTTGTCAGCCAGCGGATTGATGATCCAAATAAAGTGAATGGGATGAACCTCTCTGTGATTGATTTCTATGGAGAAGACCTAACAAAATACATCATGCAAAATCCGGATTATCACTTCATTGCAGTGGCATGGAATTTAGATAAATCGGATAAGGATGCTTTTCAACTCATCAATCAATTGTACCTGAGTGCCGAGCAAAAAGGCATCCAGTTCATTGTTCTGACAGCCACTTTGGAAGAACAGATTCAGGAATTTATTGTCAGCCAGGCTCTTTCACCCGACATGCAGTTTCATTATTCCGATGATATCGAACTGAAAACGATGATAAGAGCTAACCCTGGCTTATTTCTCATACACGACGGGGTCATCGTCAAAAAGTGGCATCATAACGACCTGCCTGAATGGGGAGTGCTTGAACAAGAGTACTTTGCCGAAAGATAAAATGGTGTGATTATTTGGCAAACGTTTTTAATAATTTTGAACATTCGATATTAAAGAAATGTAAATCAATGGTCAAATATTTTTTTTTAGGTTTATTTTATTTCATTTTAATGATTTCTGGAGTTTGTCAAAAAAGTCAAATCAAGAAAAGTCCAGTTTTTGGAATTTGGGTTGAAAAAATAAATAAATCAGATTCATTGCTTTTTTTACCGGAGTATGATGGTCAAAATCCAATATTTCATTTAACACGAGGGTTTGATCTAAATGACACCACGAGGCTACCTAAGCCCCTTTCCGGGCCTTATTGGTATAAGCTTGATAATGATAGGATTTTAATCAATTGGTTTCTGTCATCAGATTTAAGATATCATTCATATTATTTCGACCTGTCCAAAGATGAGACCATACTTAGAATTGGTAATTTCTTTGGAAGTAGTGAATTACAGAAAGACACTTTAACTTTCATTAAAGTAAAATAAATCTTGCGCAGAATAGCTGGCAGCCAGGCAATGCACGGCAAGGTGATAAGGTTTTGATCAAAACACCTTCTTACATCGAACCTTTATGTTGAGGCTTATGTTTACTTTTGCAACGACAAAAGCTGAACAAACCCAGCGAAAAGGTGTTCTTTTTGCAAATTGAATTTATTAGAACAACATATATTTTACAATGAACTATAGAAAACAATTCACACTTGATAAAGAAGACAAGGTTTTTACCCTTAAAAGCACTGATAAAGAGACGCTGAAGAAATGGTATTACCTGATGACGCTTGGCCGACAGATTGACAATAAAGCGCCCAATTACCTCAGGCAGGCATTGGGTTGGTCGTATCATGCGCCATTTGCCGGCCACGATGGTATCCAACTTGCTATTGGACAGACATTTGAAAAAAATAAAGATCATCTTTTTCCTTATTACAGAGACATGCTCACCGCCATTTCAGCGGGATTGACTACTGAGGAAATACTGCTTAACGGACTTTCCAAAGCCACTGATGTGGCGAGTGGAGGGCGACATATGTCGAACCACTTTGCCAAGCCGGAATGGAACATTCACAACGTTTCTTCAGCCACCGGCAACCATACGCTTCATGCTGTGGGTGTTGCCAGGGCGATAAAATATTACGGCGCCGATGCGGTTGCCATCAGTTCGCAGGGCGAATCATCGACTTCTGAAGGGTATGTTTATGAGGCCATTAATGGGGCTGCTACCGAGAAACTGCCGGTTATCTTTGTTTTTCAGGATAATGGGTACGGTATTTCGGTGCCAAAAGAGGAACAAACTGCAAACTCCCGCGCAGCCGACAACTTTCATGGATTTAAGAACCTGAGGGTAATTTACACTAACGGTAAAGACCCGTTCAGTTCGATGAATGCTATGCATAAAGCAAAACGCATTGCCAAAGAGGAAGGCTTGCCTGTTATCGTCCATGCCAACTGCATCAGGATGGGATCGCATTCCAATTCCGATCGTCATGAACTTTATCGTGATGATGTAGAACTTGCAGAAATGGACTTGCTCGATCCATTAAGAAAATTCAGAGAGCGGCTGGTTTATGCAGGTATTTTCACTGATCAGGAGCTTGATGCACTGGATGGGCAGGCAAAAAGTGAAATTTCGGCTGCTCACAAAAAGGTGTTGAAAGCTCCCGATCCTGATCCAAAATCGATCTTCGACTTCATTATACCGGCGCCTTATGTTTCGGAAAAATATCCGACAGGGTTGCACAATGGCGACGGTAAAAGAATTAAAATGATCGAAGCGCTGAATTCGACGCTCAAAGCTGAGTTTCGTCACAACCCGGATACTTTTATCTGGGGGCAGGATATGGCAAATAAAGAAAAAGGCGGAATTTTTAATGTTTCCAAAGGCTTGCAGCAGGAATTTGGGCCAAAGCGGGTATTCAATGCCCCTATTGCTGAGGATTTTATTGTTGGTACAGCGAATGGAATGTCCCGGTTCGACAAAAAAATCAGGATCGTGATCGAAGGGGCTGAGTTTGCTGACTACTTCTGGCCAGCTATGGAACAGTTCGTCGAATTGACTCATGACTACTGGCGGAGCAACGGAAAGTTTTCTCCAAACGTCACTATTCGCCTGGCTTCTGGAGGGTATATTGGAGGAGGGCTTTACCATTCACAAACCATTGAAGGCGCCTTGACCACATTTCCGGGTATCCGGGTGGTTTATCCTTCATTTGCCGATGATGCAGCAGGATTGTTGCGTACCAGTATGCGCTCCGAAGGGCCAACCTTATTTCTTGAGCCCAAAACATTGTACAACGATCCGATGGCTGAGACCGAGGTTCCGGATGATTTTGAAGTTCCGTTTGGTATTGCACGAATCCGCCGCACAGGCGCTGATCTTACTATGATCACCTACGGTAATGCCACACATCTTTGCCTGAAAGCTGCTGATAAACTTGAAAAAGAGGAAGGTAAATCTGTTGAAGTACTTGACCTCCGTTCACTGATTCCACTCGATAAAGAGGCCATTTTGCAGTCGGTACGAAAAACCAGCAGAGCTCTGGTCGTTCATGAGGACAAGGTGTTTGGCGGGTTTGGAGGCGAAATTGCGGGAATTATATCTGAAGAAGCCTTTGAATACCTGGACGCTCCTGTTAAACGTGTTGGCTCCACATTCACTCCGGTCGGTTTTAATCGCATTCTAGAAAAAGCCATTCTCCCTGATGTTGATCGCGTTTATCATGCAGCCAAAAAAGTGCTGGATTTTTAATCTGTAATCGTCTGTTATTTTTTTCGGTTAGTTTTGCGGCAAATCAAAACAGCTATTCAATCAAATTTTTGAATTTTGCTTTGCCTCATCAACGACCGGTTTGTTCCTTACAACGAAGCGCATTTGCATGTTTCGGATATCGGGCTGCAACGCGGCTATGGCATTTTTGATTATTTCCTTGCCGTTCATGGCAGTATTCCGTTTTTTGAAGATTACCTGGACAGGTTTTTTTACTCGGCTAAGATGCTAAACCTTGATTTTCAATTATCCAGGGAGGAACTCAAAGAAAAAATCCGGTATTTAATTCAGCAGAATCAACCCGAACGTTCGGGCATCAAATTGCTGCTTACCGGCGGCTACTCCGAGGATTTGTATACCCCAACCGGCCAGAACTTGTTAATCCTGAATCTTCCAATGTCGCATCATCCGGGAGATTTGATCGGTGGAATTAAGTTGATGTTGCTTGATTACATCCGTTTCAGACCGGAAATCAAAACCACTTTTTACCTGCCAACCCTGAGTATGATGCCTGAACTCAGAAAACAGGGTGCAACGGAGGTGCTTTATCACAACAACGGCGCAGTTTCTGAAACGACCCGAGCTAACATATTCATCATAAAGCAAGGAAAACTGATCACCCCTTCGGAAGGTATATTGAAAGGGGTTACGCGCATGCACAT